>NZ_DASQPW010000313.1:0-6366 GCF_035643755.1 Stackebrandtia sp.
GTCCCTTGTCGCCGATCTCGTCATCGAGGCGCAGCGTCAGCGCGATGCGCTTGCGGGCGACCTCGACCTCCAGCACCTTGACCTTGACGATGTCGCCCGGCTTCACGACTTCGCGCGGATCCTTGATGAAGGTCTTCGACATCGCCGAGATGTGCACCAGCCCGTCCTGGTGCACGCCGACGTCCACAAAGGCGCCGAACGCCGCCACATTGGTCACGGTCCCCTCCAGCACCATGCCCGGCGACAGATCCCCGATCGCCTCGATTCCGTCCACAAGCGACGCCGTCTTGAAGCTGGGCCGCGGGTCCCGCCCGGGCTTCTCCAGCTCCGACAGGATGTCGGTGACCGTGGGCAGGCCGAAGGTGTCGTCGACGAACCGCGACGGCTCGATCGAGCGCAGCAGCTTGCCGTTGCCGATCAGGCTGGTCACCTCGCCGCCGGTGGCCTCGGAGGCGATCCGCCTGACGACCGGGTACGCCTCCGGGTGCACGCTGGAGGCGTCCAGCGGGTCGCTGCCGCCCCGGATCCTCAGGAAGCCCGCGCACTGCTCGAAGGCCTTGGGCCCCAAGCGAGACACGGTGCGCAGCTCCTGGCGCGCGGTGAACGCCCCGGCCGAGTCCCGGTGCGCCACGATGGCGTCCGCCAGCGAGGCGCTGATGCCCGACACCCGCGCCAGCAGGGGAGCGGAGGCGGTGTTGAGGTCGACGCCGACCCCGTTCACGCAGTCCTCCACCACGGCGTCCAGGCTGCGCGACAGCTTGTTGTCGGCGACGTCGTGCTGGTATTGACCCACCCCAATGGACTTCGGGTCGATCTTCACCAACTCCGCCAAGGGGTCCTGCAAGCGCCGCGCGATCGACACCGCGCCGCGCAACGAAACGTCCATATCGGGCAGCTCCCGGGAGGCGAAGGCCGAGGCCGAATACACCGAGGCGCCAGCCTCCGACACCACCACCTTGGTGAGCCGCTGCCCCGCCGCCAGCTTCACCAGCTCGCCCGCCAGGCGGTCGGTCTCGCGGCTGGCGGTGCCGTTGCCGATGGCGACCAGGTCCACCTGGTGCCGCTCCACCAGCGCCGCCAACGTCGCCAGCGCCTCGTCCCACTTGCCCTGCGGCTTGTGCGGGTAGATCGTGGCGGTCTCGGCGACCTTCCCGGTGGCGTCCACCACCGCGACCTTGACCCCGGTGCGAAAACCCGGGTCGAGCCCGAGCGTCGCCCGGGTACCGGCGGGCGCGGCCAACAGCAGGTCCCGCAGGTTCGCCGCGAACACCCGCACGGCCTCGTCCTCGGCCGCCTGCCACAACCGCACCCGGGTGTCCACTGACAACCCCACCGAGATCCGGGTCCGCCAGGCCCAGCGCACGGTGTCCAGCAGCCACCCGTCCCCGGGCCGTCCTTGATCGGCGACCCCGAAGTTGCGCGCGATCAGCGCCTCATAGTCGGAGGCATCCGCGTCCCCGGCCCCCTGCGGGTCCAGGTTGAGCGACAGCACGCCCTCCTTCTCGCCCCGAAACATCGCCAGCACCCGGTGCGAGGGCAGCTTCGCGAACGGCTCGGTGAACGCGAAGTAGTCCGCGAACTTGGCGCCCTCGGTCTCCTTGCCCTGCTTCACCTCCGACACGATCCGCCCCTTGCCCCACATCCGCTCCCGCAGATGACCCACCAGGTCGGCGTCCTCGGACAACCGCTCGGTCAAGATGGCCCGCGCCCCCGCCAGGGCAGCCTCCACATCGTCCACCTGCTTGGACGGGTCGACAAACCCGGCCGCCACCTCCGCGGGCACCCCCGACGGATCGGCCAACAGCACCTCCGCCAACGGTTCCAGCCCCGCCTCGCGCGCGATCGCCGCCTTCGTGCGCCGCTTCGGTTTGTACGGCAGGTACAGGTCCTCCAACCGCGCCTTGGTGTCGGCCGACTCGATCTGACCGCGCAGCTCGTCGGTGAGCTTCCCCTGCTTGGAGATCTCGTCCAGGACCGACGTCCGCCGCTCGTTCAACTCCCGCAGGTACCGCAGCCGCTCGTCCAGGGTCCGCAACTGCGCGTCGTCCAACGTCCCGGTGGCCTCCTTGCGGTACCGGGCAACGAACGGCACGGTCGCCCCGCCATCGAGCAGATCCACGGCCGCGGCGACCTGGCGCTCACCGACTCCCAGCTCCGAGGCGATGGTGGCATTGATGCTGGCGGTCACTCTTGTTCCCCTCCACAGGCAAGTCCTACGAGCACATGATTGTGCACCGCATCAATTCGAGCCCACCACCGACCTCACAGATCAAACAGGGTCGGCGCCGCCGATCCCTCCCGCTCCAACAACTTCCGCTTCATCTCCACCATCGCCCCACCGCTACCGGCGAACCCACCCAACCCGCCATCGGCGGCAATGACCCGATGACACGGCACCACCACCGGAATCGGATTCCCCGCCATGATCCCGCCCACGGCCCGCGCCCCCTCCGGCCTCCCGGCCCGCGCCGCCAACTCCCCATAACTCACGGTCTCGCCACACCCCACGGTCTCGAACAACACCCGCCGCACCCGCAACGCCCACCCCGAACTCAGCGACCAATCCAACGGCACCTCAAACTCCTCCCGCCGCTCCCCGAAAAACTCCTCCAACTGCCCCGCCACAACCTCGAGCACCCCCAAGGCCCCCCGATCCCTCCCCAAGGGACCCCCACCCTCGCCCGACCCCCCAAAACTCACCCGCCGCAACCCTTCGGCGGACGCCACCAACCACAATGTCCCCACCGGGGACGGCACACCCATCTTCGCCAACGCCTCATCCACCCACCCATCATGCGCCGCCCCACCGACACTCCCCACCCCCGGTTGTCGACCCCACCACCCGTCCGCTAAAGTTCTCTGCGTCGCCAAGACGGGCCCCAAAACCCGGACAAAGCACACACGCGGACGTAGCGCAGCTGGTAGCGCGTCACCTTGCCAAGGTGAAGGTCGCGGGTTCGAACCCCGTCGTCCGCTCTGAGGCCGGGCTACACACAGCCCCGCGGCCTGTGGTGGAGTGGCCGAGAGGCGAGGCAGCGGCCTGCAAAGCCGTTTACACGGGTTCAAATCCCGTCTCCACCTCGAAACAACCTCGGACGATTAGCTCAGCGGTAGAGCACTACCTCGACACGGTAGGGGTCACTGGTTCGATCCCAGTATCGTCCACTCCAGCGATAGGCGAAGTGTGTTTTGGTGGACCAAAACCACTTCGCTTTTGTCATTTCCGCGGCGACGAAGCCGCCGCCGCTTTGGGGGAGCTTCGCTCCACCCAAACCCCCTCACAACGCGTTGGTTCTGGTGGGCCAGAGAGTTCGCTTCGCCGTCGCCCTCAAGGACTTTGTGCGTGGAGGGGCTTCGCCCCACCACACACCTCTTTTATGGGCGCGCTCCGCGCGCCATGCGAGGGGCGAAACCCCTCGCGCTATCCGCCACGCAAAACGCCGTAGGAACGGGTGGAGCTGGGACATCCGCCGTCAGATGTGGACCGCATACCTATGCAAGAAGTCTGCGCCGTGGCGATGGAAGTCGATTCAACGACCGTCGGTAGTTGGGAAACTGGGCGTCGCCCGCTGGCCGCGGTGAGCATGAAGCAACTTCGGCACATCAGCCGTCAGTTGCTTCGCATTGGCGTCGACTCTGAGTTGGTCGCTACCATTCCCGTCGCGATTGAGGCTGACCTGATCATCACCGCGATTGCGAACCCTGAACCATCAGCGAAGCTGGATCAACACCCGCTGGCGGGGTGCGTGATGGACCTGCGCATCTCGGAACTCTTGACGTGGGCACTCACTGGCGTTCCACCGCGCATCGCCGCCCGATTGCCCCAACTCCGCCGACGGGGCCCATCACCCACTCGGCCCGAGTTGGGATGGATCAACCGCAGACAGCTCGACGCCAACTTGCTTGACCTGTCCGAAAACCGCCACGCCAGGTCAACATTGTTGCTGCGCAGCCAAGCCACATTCCTTGCTGGTCTCGCGGGGTTGACGACGAAAGCTCAACTGTCCCATCAGGCATCCCGATATCTACTAGGTACCGAGCCGTGGTCACCGTCATGGTTGGACGCGTGCTCGTACGCGGTTTCGTGCGCGTACCGCGGCGATCCCGAACCTCTGCGGCGATTTCTCTCCCACGCCCAACAACGCGCCGACTGCGAAACCGCCGCACTCAACTACACCGCCTACTGGGTCGGCGACCTCACCGACCGCGAAGGCAACGACGCATTCATGCCCCAAAGGCAGCTTCGATGGCGCGGCTCCCACATGTACCCGCACCTCGTAGAACGCCTCCACCCCGATCACCCGATCGTCGACTTGAATACCCATAACCTTGCGCTACTGCTGCGCGCTCAAAGAGGGTTGGTCATCGACGACGAAGCGACCACGCTGCTGCTGTTGGAGCGCATTGACCGACTCGGCGACAGCGGCCAAGTCTCGGCGCAAACCAAGAAAGAACTGGCCTCCCTGGCCACAATCCTGGCAGATCTGGGCTATCGCAATCGTAAGGCGACATCGTGACCGAACTGGCGGGCGAAGCAGGCTACCTCCTGGAACTCGGGCTGCTGAAACGCGCACGCCGCAGCGGCTGGTGGATCGCAGGTATCCGTGACCCCGAATCGATCGCCGAGCACTCCTGGCGTACCGCGATCGTGGGGATGATCATCGCCAGCCACGAAGGCGCCGACCCCGCCCGCACCTCCATGCTGTGTTCGGTGCACGACACCCCCGAAACCCGCATCGGCGACATCCCCAAAATCGGCAAGCACTACCTGAAAGCCACCGATCCCGTCGACATCAACGCCGACCAAACCGCCGAATGCACCGACCCCGCACGTACGGTGCTGCGCGATGCGATCGCGGAATTCGAAGCACAACAAACCATCGAAGCCCGATGCGCACGGGATGCAGACAAGTTGGAGTGTCTTATTCAGGCAGTCGAATACCAACACCAAGGCGTCACCACCGTCCAACGCTGGATCGACAACAGCCTGGCCGCCCTCAAAACCGACACCGCCCGCGACCTCGCCACCGAAATCATCAACGCAAACCCCCTCGCCTGGGAACACACCAGACAGGACCGATGAGACGATCGGCAGTTATCGTCAGTTGTCGTGCTGGTGTTGACGTTTGGCGCGCGGCGCATCGACGGTCAACGGTTGACGAGCACGGGTCCGCGCGGCCACGACCGTTTAGGGCCCGTTCTGTGGATCATGAATGCCAGATCTGCGGTTGTGTGAGGCAGGTCGTGCCGCCCGCCCGTCAGCGGCCCTGCCCTCCATGAGAACGAAGGTGGAGGCGTTTTCGGGCACTAACCATGTTGCACGTGCATGAGAGAATTCCGTTATTGGATCGCCGCACGGGCGTGCTGTTGGGAGGACAACTTGAAGTCAGAAATTCGCGACAGCACGATCACGGCCCTGTCGGATCGCGTGCGAAAGCGGAAGTATACGAAATACCTGTCGGGGATGCGTCTTGTGAAGCTCCGCGGATTCGAGGATGTCGAGGTCCGTTTCGACTTCCCGGTCACGGCGCTCATCGGCCCAAACGGAGAAGGTAAAACGACCATCCTCGGTGCGGCCGCGTTGATCTACGACTCCGTCCCGCCCCGGCGATTCTTCGCCAAGAGCGGCGCGTACGACGGTTCCATGCGCGGCTGGAAGATCGAGTACGAGTTGATCGACAGGGAGCGTCTGGGATCGCCGTCAGTCAGCCGCACCGCAAGCTACTTGAAAGCCAAGTGGAACCGCGACGCGGTGGAGCGCGTGGTGGTCATCTCGGGGATCAGTAGAACTCTGCCCGCCAGCGAACGGAAGGACACGTACCGGTTTATCAAGGGCGACTTCGCTGGCGCTCGCGAGATCACTTTCTCGAAGGATGTAGTGGACGCGGTGGAGAACATCCTCGGCAAGGCCGCCGCCAACTATCTCCAAGTCGACGCCGACGTCGACGGCAAGAACTCGATCTACGCCGTGCGCGGCAGCACCGACGAGGAACATAGTTACAGCGAGTTTCATTTTGGCGCGGGCGAGGCCAGCATTATTCGCATTGTCAGCCGCGTTGAGGAAGCACCGGATGACTCGCTTCTGCTAATCGAGGAGATCGAGAATGGATTGCATCCGATAGCGACTCGCCGCCTCGTCGAGTACCTGATCGACGTCGCTCGGCGGAAGTCGTGTCAGGTTCTCTTTACTACTCACTCGAACGACGCCCTTGCGCCGCTACCGATCGAGGCCGTGTGGTCGACGTACCGCGGACGGGTAACCCAAGGTAAGCTCGACATCGCCGCGCTCCGAACGTTGACGGGGCAGGCAGAGGCGCAGCTTGCAGTGTTCACCGAGGATGATTTCACGGCTTTGTTTGCCGAGGT
>NZ_DASQPW010000314.1:0-6057 GCF_035643755.1 Stackebrandtia sp.
CAGCGCCACCAGGTCGTCCCCCGACGGCATGGGCGTGGCGTAGTCGTCGACGTGCCGCACCAGCTGCCAGCCGCGCGGGGCGGTCAGCTTGCGGGCGTGGTCCTCGCACAGGTCGTAGGTGTGCGGTTCCTGGGTCGTCGACAGCGGACCCACCACCGCGGTGGAGTCGTTGTAGACATATGTCAGGGTGGCGACCGCGCCCTGTCGGCAGCCATTGCGGGAACAACGTCGATGCGATCTCACGGCCGGAACGCTATCGCTTGACGACGGCTCGTGGTAGCCGTTATCACGGCGACACGCCGCGTCTCACCACCGGGAAATCGGTTTCTCCCTTGCGGTTCCCGCATATCGACCACCCTCATTACCAAAGACACTCCAGCGGTGCGGTCTTCACGTCGAAGTCGCATGCCGCTCCTCTACGCTAGTCCTCGTGCGCCATCGGGATCGCCGCGGACGCGGCCTACGTGGACGACTGGTGCCCGCCGCGCTGCCCATGGCCAAGACCAGGGCGCAGAACTTCGACGACCTGGTTCTGGAGGCCGTTGAGGTCATCGAGCGTTCGGTGGGTGCCGATGACCGTTTTGGACCCGAACGCCTGGCCGGCGTCGAGTTCGCCGTCGAGGACGTCCCCGGCGAGGTCAACACCTACGACACCGACGTGTTGGAGGACCGCGACGTGCCCCTGGCCCGGCTGCTGCCCGGCCAGCCCGGAACGGCGGGGCCGTCACCGCGCATTGTGGTGTATCGGCGCCCGCTGGAGCTGCGCGCCAACGGCACCGAGGAACTCGCCCAGCTGATCCGCAGCGTCGTGGTCGAGCAGGTCGCGAACCTGCTGGGCGTACGCCCCGAGGACATCGACCCCGATTAACGCCGCGGCCGGGAGCCGGTGGTCGGCGTAGTCGGGCAGGCACTCGGGTGTGGACGGAACCCGCTGCGGCAACGGAATCATCACCGCGTGGGTCTCGGTCTCGGCCGCCACCAGGCGGGCCGCCTCGCGGGCCTCGCGTTTGGCTTTGCGGCGCTCGCGTTCGGACAGTCCACCCCAGATGCCGAATCTCTCGTCGTGGGCCAGGGCGAACTCGAGACACTCCGCCTTGACCTCGCATCGGGTACAGATCCGCTTAGCCTCCCTAGTGGATCCGCCCTTTTCCGGGAAGAACGCCTCCGGGTCAGTCTGCGCGCACAGGGCGCGTTCCTGCCACTCGGGGACGTTACCCAGAAGATCGGCCAGAAAGTCTCGGCCGTCCATGTACGTCCGCCTCCTCTTTGGCGCGCCGGCATCCCACCGGCACGAAACCCCCACTGCCGTACATCATCGGCGCCGGATCATCCATCGCGGACGGATGACCGGATGACACCGATCAATGACGGACAGTAGTGCACGCGCATTACCGCTTCGCAGCCGCCCTGTCCATTCGCCACGCCCGCAGGTTGACGGCCATTCCGACGCCGGCCAGCACCAGCAGCGTCGCGTCGCCGAGCAGCTGCTCGACGGCGGAGCGGGAATCGATGAAGACCGTTCCGGCGCTTTGGGTCTGCTGGGCCGCGGCGTTGATTCCAAACAGGAACGCCGAACCCGCCAGCACCGCACCGGCGATGATCAGCAGCGCGTACTCCACGGCCGCGGCCAAGTGGACGGACGGCTTGCGGGCGATGAGCCCGGCCAGCACCGGCAGACCGAGCGGCGCGGCGGAGAACAGCGTGGCGTGGGCGTGGTCGGTGAAGCCGAATCCGGCGGCGCGCGAACCCAGGGTGTCACGAGGGTCACTGTCGGAGCCGACGAGAAACTGCGACAGGGCCACCGCCAACAGCAGTGCCGTCGCCACCAGCAGGATCACGGCCACGGTGTGGCGGAAGCGCGGCGTCAACGCCCCATACCCCTTTCGGCTCGGTCACCGCATGGGCGAAGATGGTCGTCATGCGGATCGTCGTCTTGGCAGGGGGTGTGGGCGCCGCGCGCTTTCTGCTCGGCGTACGGCGGCTTGACGCCGAGGTTACGGCAATCGTCAACACCGCCGACGACCTGACACTGCACGGCTTGCGGATTTGCCCCGATCTGGACAGCGTCATGTACACCCTCGGCGGCGGCGCCGATGCCGAGCGCGGGTGGGGACGCGCGGAGGAGTCGTGGACGGTGAGCCGGGAGCTGGCGGCCCACGACGCCGAGGCCCCGTGGTTTTCCCTGGGCGACAAGGACATCGCCACGCACCTGATGCGCACGCGCATGTTGGACGCCGGTTACGGGTTGTCCGACGTGACGGCGGCGCTGTGCCGCCGCTGGGAGCCGGGCGTGCGGCTGCTGCCGATGAGCGACGACCGGGTCGAGACGCACGTGGTGGCGGACTTCGACGACGGGCAGCGCGCGGTGCATTTTCAGGAGTGGTGGGTGCGGCACCGCGCCGAGCCCGAGGCGCGGCGGTTCGTGTTCACCGGTGCCGCCGACGCGAAGCCGGGGCCCGGGGTGTTGGAGGCGATCGGGTCGGCGGACGCGGTGTTGATCGCGCCGTCCAACCCGGTGGTGAGCGTCGCCCCGATCCTGGCGGTGCCGGGGATCCGGGAGGCGTTGCGCGAGGGTCCGGCCCCGGTGGTGGGGGTGTCTCCGATCATCGGCGGTGCCGTGGTGCGCGGCATGGCCGATCGTTGTCTTTCCACCTTGGATGTTGAGGTGAGCGCCGCCGGTGTCGGTGGGCTGTACGGCGCTCGCTCGGAAGAGGGCGTTTTGGACGGTTGGTTGATCGACGAGGGCGACAGTGCCGAGATCCCGGGCGTGACGGTGCGGTCGCGTCCGCTGTGGATGACCGATCCCGAGGCCACCGAGGCGATGGCCCGCGAGGCCCTGGACATCGCGGAGGTCGCGGCGTGAACTCGGTACAGGTCCTCGGCGTCGAGGGCATCGGCGAGATCGAGCCCGGCGACGATCTGGCCAGCGTCATCGCGCTGGCGGCGCCGTGGCTGGCCAACGGGGACGTGCTGGCGGTGACCAGCAAGATCGTGTCGAAGGCCGAATACCGTTACGCCGAAAGCGATCGGGAGGCGGCGATCACCGCCGAGACCTCCTCGCTGGTGGCGCAGCGCGGCAACACCCGGATCGTGCGTACCGCCGGCGGGCTGGTGCTGGCCGCGGCGGGGGTGGATTCGTCCAATGTGGCGGCGGGGCGGGTGCTGTTGCTGCCCAAGGATCCCGACTCCTCGGCGCGGGATCTGCGCGCCGGGCTGCGCGAGCTGCTGAATGTGGACGTCGCGGTGATCATCACCGACACCCTGGGCCGCCCGTGGCGGATGGGGCAGACCGACGCGGCCATCGGCGTGGCGGGCATGGAACCGATCCTGGACCTGCGGGGCGGCACCGACTATCACGGCAATCCCTTGGCGGTCACCATGACCGCGATCGCCGACGAGGTGTCCGCCGCCGCCGATCTGGTGAAGGGCAAGACGCTGCGGATTCCCGTCGCGGTGGTGCGCGGACTGTCTAATGTGGGCGCCGCGGACGGCCCCGGAGCGGCGGCCCTGATCCGCCCCGTCGAGCAGGACATGTTCAGTCTCGGCACCGCCGAGGCCATCGAGCAAGGCCGCAGGGAGGCCGCCGCGGCCCGCCGCACGGTGCGGGAGTTCTCGGGCCAGCCCGTCTCGGCCGAGGTCATCGACCGCGCGGTGGCCGCCGCGATCACCGCACCCGCGCCGCACCACACCACGCCGTGGCGCTTCGTCCACGTGCGAGACAGGCGCCAGGAGCTGTTGGAGGCGATGCGGGAGGCGTGGATCGCCGACCTCACCGACGACGGCTGTGACACCGCCACCATCACCCGCCGCGTCGCCCGCGGCGAGGTGCTGTGGCGCGCCACCGAACTGGTGGTGCCGTGCCTGGTGCGCGACGGCGCCCACGACTACCCCGACGAGCGGCGCGGCGCCGCCGAGCGCGACATGTTCACCGTGGCGATGGGCGCGGCGGTGCAGAACTTCCTGGTGGCGCTGGCCGCGGAGGGCCTGGGCACCGCCTGGGTGTCGTCCACGTTGTTCTGTCGCCCGGTGGTGCGCGAGGTGCTCCGGCTCGACGACGATCTCGACCCGATGGGTTCGATCGCGATCGGTTACCCGCGCGCCGATCCCGCACCGCGCCCGCCGCGCGAGACCGGCGACTTCCTGCTGCGGCGTTAGGTCAGGGCTCCGAACGACTTGGTGTTGGCGGCCATGAACGCGTCGAAGTCGCGCGGCGCGGTGCCCGTGAGCCGTTCGACCGCGTCGGAGACCTGACCGTAGGCGCCCGCGCCCATCGCGTCGTACAGGGACGCCAGCCCTTCGGCCGCCGCGTCGGGCAACCCGTAGCCGCGCAGCCGCCGGACGAGTGTCTCGCCGCTCTCGCCGACGAAGCCGACGGGTTCGCCGCGTCCCTTCGACAGCTTGGCGGCGACCTGCCGGTAGCCGATCGCCTCGGGCCCGGTGATCACATAGGACCGTCCGTGGTGGGGCTCGCCCGTGAGCAGTGCCGCGGCGGACGCGGCGATGTCGTGGGCGTCCACGAAGGCGGCGGGCGCCTGTCCGGCGGGCCCGACGAGATTGCCGTGCTCGTCGGACAGGCTGGCGGTCGGGGTCAGGAAGTTCTGCATGAACGGACCCGCCTGGAGCATCGTCCATTCCAGACCCGAGGACTTCAGGTGCTCCTCGATCGCGCCGTGCCCGCCCTCGGACATCGGACGGCCGACGCCGGCGTTGAGGGTCGACAACTTGACGACATAGCGCACTCCCGCGTCCCGCGCCGCGTCGATGACGTTGCGCTCCCAGCGGACCATCGGCTGCTCGCCCGCGACCGCCTGCGCGCCGGGTGAGGCCAGGAAGACGCGGTCGATGCCGTCCATGGCGGCGGCCAGGGACGCGGGGTCGTCGAAGTCGCCCACGACGTGGTCGGCGCCGAGCGCCCGGCCCCTGGCCTCGTCGCGGACCAGGGTCCTGAACGCGGCGCCGCGTTCGATCAGTTGCGCCACCAGGTGTCTGCCGGTGGTACCCGTGGCTCCGGTCACCAAGATCATGTCGCCTCCAGGGTTTAAATGGAAGAGTTTCTTCCGTTTTGGCGACGCTAGCATAAGTGGAAGAAAATCGTCCAGTAAGATCGGGGCATGACCTCCACCACGGGCGGGCCGCGGCTGCGCGCCGACGCCGAGCGCAACCGCCAACGCATCATCGCGGGCGCGGGCGAGCTGATCCGCGAGCGCGGCCCCGACGCCCCCATGGAGGAGCTCGCCCAGCGCTCGGGCGTCGGCGTCGGCACCCTGTACCGCCGCTTTCCCGATCGGCACCGCCTGGTCCGCGAGGTCGCCGTCGACATGTTCCGCCGCGCGGTCGACGCCGCCACCACGGCCGTCGCCGCGCAACCCCAAGGCTGGAGCGCCCTGGTGTGCCTGATCCGTTTCTGCGGCGAACCCGAGATCGGCGCGCTGTCGGGCGCCCTGCGCGGCTGGCTGGCCGAGCACCGCGACGACGACGCCGAACTGCGCGGGCTCACCGCGACGTGGCTCGGCCACTTCGAATCCGTCGTCCACAAGGCCCAGTCCGAGGGCGCGATGCGCACCGACATCGACGGCGTGGAAGTGTTGCGGCTCATCAGCCTCGTCACCTGCCGCATGCCCGAACTCCCCGCCAAGGCCAACCGGGAGGCGACCGCGCGCTACCTCGACGTCATCATCGACGGGCTCAGGGGCTGAGCAGCCCGCGGGTGTACGCGGCGGACACGGCCTCGGTGCGGCTGCCGGCGTCCAGTTTGGTCATGACGCGCGACAGGTGGACGCTGACGGTCTTGTCGCTGATGTACAACTCGGCGCCGATCTGGCGGTTCGTCTTTCCCTCGGCCACCAGGCTCAGCACCGCCAGTTCCCTTGGCGTCAGGGGACTGTCGGCGGACTGGGCGGCGCCGGCGGGGCGGAGACGGGCGCGGCGGGACAGGGACTGGATCGCCTGGTGCAGCGGGGCGGCGCGCAGCCGCTCGGCGACGCCGTCGGCCTCGCGCAACAGGCCCGCGGCCTCGTCGCGGTCGGCGGGATCGCCGCCGCCCAACAGGGCCTCGGC
>NZ_DASQPW010000315.1:0-13276 GCF_035643755.1 Stackebrandtia sp.
CGACATCCCCGGGTGCCCGGCGGAGCTGACCACCCTGCTGCGCAACGCGCTCAACCCCGACCCGGGCGCCCGCCCCAGCGCCGACACCCTGCACTGGGACCTGGGCGGCATCTCGGCGGCCGACGTGCCGCCGCCCCCGACCGGCGCCATGCCCGCCGAGGCGGTGGCCGACAACGTCCGCCCGGTCAACACGCCGGTCGCGGCGATCAACTCCGCGGCCACCGCGCCCCCCGTGACCGGCGCGCCGATGTCCCCGGGCGGCTACCCGGGCGCGCCCGGCGGCTTCCCGATGATGGGCACCGAGCCCGTCACCTCGGTGCCGAATGCCGGTCCGCTGTCGCCGGTGCCGCCGCCGGTCACCGCGCAGAAGACCAACACCGGGCTGATCGCGGGCATCATCGGCGGCGTCGTGGTGCTGCTGATCGCCGCGGGCCTGGGCATCTTCTTCATCGTCCACAACTCCGGCGGCGGGGGCGGCGGCAACAACAACGCCGCGGGCTCCAGCGACGCCTCGTCGACACCGGCCGAGACCAATTCGGACATCGAGAACTCCGACGTCACCAGCTCGTTCCCGTTCTACCTGCTGTCCAAGGACCTCACCCCCGGCGAAAAGGTGCAGCTGGACAACGGCACGTACTACACCGACTCCAGCCACACCACGTACATGCAGATGTTCTCCAGCCCGACCTACACCGACCTCAACGGCGACGGGGCGCTGGACGTCGCGGCGTCGCTGTACTTCAGCGGCACCGAGAAGCAGAGCTACGAGGACGCCTGGTACGGCGTCTACCTGGGACTGTGGGACACCAAATCCAAGAAGGTGGAGCCGGTGAAGTGGCAGGTGAACTGGCAGCTGTCGTGCATGACGAACCCGTCGATCAGCACCGCCGCCACCGCCAACAACCAGGGCGTGAAGGTGTCGTTCAGCTCGGTGAACAGCTGCAGCGCCACCTCGGGCGACACCGTCTCCAACACCGTGTACGTCAACAAGGACAACCTGCCGGTGGTGAAGAACGACGACATCACCTCCGCCACCGAGAACTGCGCCGCCCAGGAGAACTACGGCAAGTCGGTGTCCTATAAGGGCAAGTCGCCGCTGGTGGAGCCCGACAAGGGCGCGCCGAAGGTCTCCGGCAAGTACGACAAGGCCACGGTGTGGCCCAAGGACCAAAACGGCCGCGGCGACTACCTGTTGGCCAGCATCGAGTGGCCGGGCGGCAAGAAGGGCTGCGGCTGGGTCAAGAAGAAGGACGTGAAGAAGAAGTAGGGCGGCAGCGATACGGTGGGTGTCCCGTACTAAGGAGTAACTTGCGATGGCCACCGCCGGCACCCACACCGTGACCAACCAGCCGCCCCCGCTGGAAGACCGCAACCTGTTCACCGACAACGTTCCCCTGGCCGAGGCCGCCGAATGGGCGGGCGCCGGCTGGGTCGTGGACGAGGCGCGGGCGCTGGGCGAGGTGCTGGGCAGCGGCGACGCCGCCCGCTGGGCCGCCGAGGCGCACGGCAATCCGCCGGTGCTGCGCACCCACGACCGCTATGGGCACCGGGTGGACGAAGTGGACTTCCACCCGGCCTGGCACCGGTTCATGGCGCTGGCGGTGGAGTTCGGGGCCCATTCGGAGCCGTGGCGCAACCCGCTGCCGGGCGCGCACGCGGCACGGGCGGTGCTGTTTTCGATGCTGGGGCAGATCGAGCCGGGGCACGGGTGCCCGATCTCGATGACGTACGCCGCGGTGCCCGCGCTGCGCGCCAACCCGGAGCTGGCGGCACAGTGGGAGCCGGTGATCACGGCGCCGGTGTACGACCCCGGGCTGCGTCCCAAGGACGACAAGCAGGGCGTGCTGGTGGGCATGGCGATGACCGAGAAGCAGGGCGGCTCGGACGTGCGCGCCAACTCCACCACCGCCACGCCCGCCGGCGACGGCACGTACGTCCTGCGTGGACACAAGTGGTTCTGTTCGGCGCCGATGAACGACGCGTTCCTGGTGCTGGCCCAGGCGCCCGGCGGCCTGTCGTGCTTCCTGCTGCCGCGGGTGTTGCCCGACGGCACGCGCAACGCCATGCGGATCCAGCGCCTGAAGGACAAGCTGGGCAACAAGTCCAACGCCTCGTCCGAGATCGAGCTGGACGACGCCGTGGCCCACCTGGTCGGGGAGGAGGGGCGCGGGGTGCGCACCATCATCGAGATGGTCAACCACACCCGGCTGGACTGCGTGATCGCCACGGCGGCGGGGATGCGGCAGTGCGTGGCCGAGGCGACCTGGCACGCCGCGCACCGCTCGGCGTTCGGCAGGCCGCTGATCGAGCAGCCGCTGATGCGCCAGGTGCTGGGCGACCTGTGCCTGGAGTCGGAGGCCGCCACCGTCACGATGATGCGGCTGGCCGCGGCGTACGACGACCCCGAGCAGGCCGCGTTTCGGCGGCTGGCCACCGCGGTGGCCAAGTTCTGGGTGTGCAAGCGCGGCGCCGGGCACGCGGCCGAGGCGCTGGAGTGCCTGGGCGGCAACGGTTACGTAGAGGAGGCGCCGCTGGCCCGGCGCTACCGCGAGCAGCCGCTGATGTCGATCTGGGAGGGCTCGGGCAACGTGATCAGCCTGGACATCCTGCGTGCCCTGCGCACCACCCCGGCCACCGGCGAGGCCTTCATGTCCGAAGTGCAACAGGCCGCGGGTGTGGAGCCGCTGTTCGACCGGCACCTCGACACCCTCAAGGCGACGCTGGCGTCCGGTGTGGACGAATACGGCGCCCGCCGCCTGGCGGCCCAGCTCGCCCTGGCCCTGCAGGGCTCGCTGCTGCTGCGCCACGGCCCGGCGTCGGCCGCCGAGGCGTTCGTGGCCAACCGGCTGGGCTCCGACAGCGGCGTGTACGGCGTGGTTCCCGCCGACGGCAACGCCCAGGCCCTAGTGGAACGTCACCTGCCCGGCGGGCAGAACTTAGGGGGTAAACCCCATGGTCCGCAGGGGCGCCGCTCCGTAACCTTTGCGTCAGCCACTGAGAAAAGGTTTAAGAGGAGAGCATTGTGTCCGAGAACGAAGCAGGTGCCCGCCGGTTTCCCGTCGTCGGGGCGATCGTGGTGCTGGCGATCATCGCGGTTGTCGTCGCCGGGGGTGTGTGGGTGTGGAAGAGCTTCGGGCCGTCCGCCCGGCACACGCAGCAACAGTCCAAGACATACGACGACAAGGTCACCGCGTTGGACATCACCGGTAACTCGGGCGTCATCAGGTTGATCGCCGACGACAGCGACACCGTGAAGGTGGAGCGCAAACTGCGGTGGACCAAGAACAGGCCCAAGTCCACCGAATCGGTGTCGGGCGGGAAACTGACCATCAAGCAGACCGGCTGCGGCGACGGGTTCTCGCTGGGATTCAACCAGTGCAACATCGATTACACGATTCACCTGCCCGCCGCCACGAAGGTGACGGCCGCGGCCGACTCCGGCGAGATCTTCACCACCGGCATCAAGGGGGCGATGAGCCTGCACGCCGACTCCGGGGACGTCAGCGTCAACGGCTCGGGCAAGAAGCTGAGCGCCTCGGTGGACTCCGGCAACGTCATCGGCAGGAACCTGAAGGCCACCGACGTCACCGTCAACGCCGACTCCGGCGACGCCACGCTCGACTTCCTCACGGCCCCCGACAAGGTGAAGGGAACCGTCGATTCGGGCGACATCATGATGTCCGTGCCCAAGGACGGCACCGCCTACAAGGTGACCGCCGTGGTCGACTCGGGGAACAAGGTCATCGAGGTCAAGAAGAGCGACAGCTCCAAGCACGTGATCTCCGTGCAGGCCGACTCCGGCGACCTCACGGTCCGCTACGCCTGAGAACCGTCCACCGCCGCGGGCGCGTCCGGGATGCTCCGGGCGCGCCCGCGGCGTGCGCGATACTGGGGGAAATTTCCCCTGGTAATTGTCGGGCTTACCCCACCGCGGGACGGCCCGCCGACGGCAAGAATGGCGACATGACTTTCACCTCCGCGGTCCGAGGGCTCCACTCGGACGACGGGCTGGCCCGCCGCTTCCACCAGCTCAAGTGGGCGGTGCCGCTGTTGGGCCTGTCGATCGCGTGCATCCCGATCTTCGTCCTGTTCATCGTGGGCATCCCGTTGATCTTCCTGACCGTCGGCATCCCGCTCGTGCTGGGCATGGTCGGCGCGATGCGGGGGCTGTGCAACGCCAACCGGCACATCTTCCGCTCCGGTTTCGGCGTCAGGATCGAAAACCCGTACCGCCCGTGGCCCAAGGGAAACGTGTTCCGCCAGATCCTGACGCACTCCAAGGACGTCACGGTGTGGCGCGACTTCGCGTGGCACGCCATCGACATGTCGCTGGGCGCGATGGTCTACATCGCCTACATCGGGCCGATCCCCGGCGCCGTGTTCGCGCTCATCCAGCCGTTCCTCAACGAGATCACCCCGCCGGGCGTCTTCGACAGCTACTTCGGGTTCATCCACTACGGGTCGCTGCCGATCGGGCTGGTCATCGGGGTGTTCATGTCGGCGTTGTACCTGGTGGTGTGGTGGACGCTGGGCGACATCATGATCACCGCGTACGCGCGGCTGGCGGGCGTGATGCTGCGGCCCACACGATCGTCCAAGCTGGAGCAGAGGGTGGTGGAGCTGACCGAGTCGCGCGCCGACACCGTGGACTCCTCGGCCGCCGAGCTGCGCCGCATCGAACGGGACCTGCACGACGGCGCCCAGGCACGCCTGGTGGCGCTGGGCATGAGCCTCGGCATGGCCGAGGAGATCATGCGCACCGACCCCGAGCAGGCCGCCTCGCTGCTGGCCGAGGCCCGGGAGAACTCGCAGGGCGCGCTGGCCGAGATCCGCAACCTGGTGCGCGGCATCCACCCGCCGGTTCTGGCCGACCGCGGTCTGGCCGGGGCGGTGGAGGCGCTGGCGCTGGCCCACCCGCTGCCCGTGGAGGTCACCATCGACCTGCCCGGTCGCCCGCCCGAACCCGTGGAGACCGCCGCCTACTTCGCCGTGGCCGAGGCGCTGACCAATGTGGCCAAATACGCCAAGGCCACCCAGGTGCGGGTGATGATCGGCTACTTCGGCACCCGTCTCGGGATCACGGTGCGCGACAACGGAATCGGCGGCGCGGCGGTGTCGCGCGGAGGCGGCCTGGAGGGCCTGAGGCGGCGGCTGGGCTCCTTCGACGGCACCGTGACCGTGAAGAGCCCCGTCGGCGGCCCCACGGTGATCGCGCTGGAGATTCCCTGCGAACTCGGCGAGGCGTCCCAGCCCCGCCAGCACTAGGCGCTCGCGTTCGAAGGGCGCCGTATTCTTGGCGCGTGATGCGAGTCGTAATCGCCGAGGACCACGCGCTGCTGGCCGACGGCATGGTGCGGCTGCTGCGCGCCCATGACTGCGAGGTCGTCGAGCTGGTCGACAACGGACCGCGGCTGGCGCCGGCGCTGCTGGAGCACAAGCCCGACGTGGCGGTCGTCGATGTGCGGCTGCCCCCCACCTTCACCGACGAGGGGCTGCGGGCGGCCATCGAGGCCCGCGGCCAGATCCCGGGCCTACCCGTCCTGGTGCTGTCGCAGTACGTCGAGCAGCTGTACGCCCGCGAGCTGATCCGCGACCGCGCGGGCGGCGTCGGCTACCTGCTGAAGGACCGGGTGTCGAACATCGGCACGTTCGTGGACGCGCTGCGGCGGGTCGCCTCGGGCGGCACCGCGATGGACCCCGAGGTGGTCTCGCAGCTGCTGGGCGGCCAGAAGTCGCTTTTGGACAATCTGACGGCGCGGGAGCAGGAGGTGCTGGGGCTGATGGCCGAGGGACGCACCAACTCCGCGATCGCGGCCCAGCTGTACGTCACCGACAAGGCCGTGGACAAGCACAGCAACAACGTGTTCCGCAAGCTCGGGCTCAGCCCGTCCTCCGACGACAACCGCCGCGTGCTGGCCGTGCTGGCCTATCTCGAGGGCAAGTCAGAGGGAGGCGTTGACTAGCACGGGTTCGGGGCGCAGCTCCACGCCGTACCTGGCGGCCACCCCGTCGCGCACCTCGGCGGCCAGCCGCAGCAGCGCGTCCGTGGTGCCCGAGCCGCGGTTGGTGAGCGCCAGGGTGTGCTTGGACGAGATCGCCACGCCGTCGCGCCCGTAGCCCTTGTCGAAGCCCGCGTGGGCGATCAGCCAGGCCGCCGAGAGCTTCACGCCGTCGTCGTCGGCGGGGAAGTTGACGGGGGTCTCGCCCGTCCGCTCCACGATCTTGTCGAAGGTGGACCGATCGATCACGGGGTTGACGAAGAAGGAGCCCGCGCTGAACGTGTCGGGGTCGGAGGGGTCGAGCACCATTCCCTTGCCGCGCCGCAGCTTCAGCACGGTGTCGCGGGCCAGCTCCAGCGGCACGGTCTCGCCGACCTCGACGCCGAGGGAGCGGGCGGTCTCGGGGTAGCGAATCGGGGCGGAACGCGCGTCGACGCGCAGCCGCAGCGTCACGTCCAGCACGACGTAGCGGTCGTTGTGCTTGAAAAGGCTGTGGCGGTAACCGAAGTCGCAGTCGGCGGGCCCGAAGACGCGCGTGGCTCCGTCGCGGCGGTCCAGGACGGTCGCGGAGTCGAAGACCTCGCGGATCTCCTGGCCGTAGGCGCCGACGTTCTGCACGGGCGTGGCGCCCGCCGAGCCCGGAATCCCCGACAGGCACTCGATTCCCGACCAGCCCTCGGCCACGGCGCGGGCCACCACGGCGTCCCAGTCCTGGCCCGCGGCGACCGTCACGAGCACGTCGTCGCCGTCGCGGACGGCCGCGACGCCGCTGGTGCGCACCAGCACGGCGGTGCCGTCGAATCCCGCGTCGGCGATCACCAGGTTGCTGCCGCCCGCCACCAACAGGACCGGGCGGCGCTCGGCGTCGGCGGAGCCGATCGCGGCGACGAGCGCGTCGGCCTCACGCGCCTCGACCAGGCGTTCGGCGGGGCCGCCGAGCCGCAGCGTGGTGAACTCGGACAACTGGATCGCAACTGACACGCGTTGAAGCTTAAGCTTGGGGAAATTGAGGTTGTGGAAACCCCTCGTTGCTGATTGGGCGGAGGCAATGATGACGCGGTGGGACAAGAGCGCGTATGTGACGGCGTTGAGGCAGGAGACGCGGCGGTTTCGGGACGTGGTGGCCGCCGCCGACGCGGACCTGGCCGTCCCCAGCTGTCCCGAATGGAATCTCGGCCAGCTGACGGGCCACCTCAGTCTGGTGTTCCAGCGGCTCGGCGAGCGCGTCACCACGGCCGCGGCCCCGGAGGGCTGGAAGCGCCCCGACACCGTCACCATCTCGCTGGAGGAGTTCGACGCCGCGTTCGAACGGCTGGCCCTGGTGCTGGAACGGCTCGAGCTGGACGACCCCGCGTGGAACCCCGCGCCGCTGCCCAACACCGCGCGCTTCTGGTTCCGCCGCGCGGGATGCGAGACGGCGGTGCACCGCTGGGACGCCCAGATGGCCGTGGGCTCCGTCGAACCCATCGACGCCTCCCTTGCCACCGAAGGCATCGACGAGGCGTTCGACGCGATGCTGCCGTCGGGTCGGCGCCGCGACAAGGGCGAGTTCACGGGTTTGGTGCGGCTGGCCGCCACCGATGTCGAGCGCGACTGGTTCGTGCGGCTGCGCGGCGAACGCCTGGCGCTGCTGGACGCCGACAGCGTCGACACCGAGTCCTCGCCCGTCCACGCCCGCGCCGCGGGCACCGCCTCCGACCTGATGCTGGCGCTGTGGGGCCGCGTCCCCTTCGGCGCGCTGGACACCGTGGGGAGCGAGGAACTGTTGTCCGCGCTTCGGATCGGCTGACGGGGCTGTCACACCGAGTCCGTAATGTGTGGCTCATGTCCGAAACGACCTGGAATACCGATCGGCTGGTGGGCTTCGACACCGAGACCACCGGCATCGACACCGCCCACGACCGCATCGTGTCGGCGGCGATCGTGGACGGGGCCGACACCGCGAACTGGCTGATCGACCCCGGCGTCGAGATCCCGCCCGCCGCCAGTCGGGTGCACGGCATCACGACCGAGCGGGCCCGCGCCGAGGGCGCCGCGCCCGCCGAGGCCCTGGCCGAGATCGCCCAGGCGCTCGGCAAGGCGGCCGCCGAGGGCGTGCCCGTGGTGGTGTACCGCGCGGGCTTCGACCTGACCCTGCTGTCGCACGAGCTGGACCGCCACGACCTGCCCCAGGTGCCGTGGGCGGAGCTGCGCGTCGTCGATCCCTTTGTGCTGGACAAGAAGTGCGACAAGTACCGCAAGGGCAAGCGCACCCTGTCGGTCGTGTGCGAGCACTATGGAGTGTCGCTGACGGACGCCCACAGCGCCGCCGCCGACGCCCGCGCGGCCGTGGATCTCGCCCGCGCCATCGGCGAGCGCCACGGCCAGGTGCGCACCATGAGCGCCGCTGAGTTGCACAACGCCCAGATCGGTTGGCACGCCGACGACGCGGCGGGTCTACAGGAGTTCTTCCGCCGCAAGGGACGCGACGAGGTCGTGGACGGGCGCTGGCCGTTGCAGCGCTGATTCTGGGGCTGAGCCGCCGAGGCGAATTGTTCTCTGGCAAGGCGGGGGAGGAGCCTATGTCGACAACACAGGCGACGACGACAACGCAGCCAGGGGGCGATTCGACCGTGCGGATCGGCCCTAGACCCAGGACTTGAAGAACTTCTGGAGTTTCGTCAGCACCTGCTCGCCCGACTTGTCGTCGGTCTTGGGGCGGTTGTGTTTGGGCAGCTGGTTGATGCCCATGGCCGAGGCGAAGATCAACAGGCCGTTGAAGAACGCCACGATCCAGCGGGTGGGGCCGTCCTGGGCCAGGGCGGCGGTCAGATAGGCCAGGGCCAGGGCCACGCCCAGCGACGTCCACTTGCGAAACGGGTCGAAGGTGTGGCCCACCAGCACGCCCACCACATTGGGCACCAGGACCGCGGCGGCCGCCGAACCCTGCAGACTCAGCAAACTGGTGACGGTGAAGAGGGAGTCGAGTTCCATTCCCCCAGTGTGGGATGTGGAGCCAGGACAAGGCAACCGTTCTTTTGGTTTGTCGCCTCAGTCGGCGAACAGGGGCGAGATCGACGCTTCCAGCGCGGCGCCGACGTCGGGGACGGCGCGGTGCCGCCGATCGTCCACAATCAAGCGACCGCCGCCGACCACGTGGGTGACGTCGGAGGCGGTCGCGGCGAACACCGCCATCGCGATCGGATCGGCCGCCCCGCCCGCGGTGCGCACCGAGTCGGTGTCCACGGCGATGAAGTCGGCCGCGCGACCGACGGCGATGCCGCCGTCGATGCCCGCGCTGGCCGCGCCGCCCTCGGTCGCCGCCGCCAACAGGCTCGCCGCGCCGTGCTGGCCCCGACGCTGGGTATCCAAGCGCGCGTTGAGTTCCACGGCGCGCGCCTCCTCGAACAGGTCGATCACGGCGTGGGAGTCCGAGCCCAGCGACAGCCCCGCGCCCGCGGCCGTCAGCCGCGCGGCGGGGCCGATCCCGTCGGCCAGGTCGCGTTCGGTGGTGGGGCAGAAGCACGCGATCGCCGCCGCCTGGCCCAGCAGCGCGATGTCGGCGTCGACCAGGTGGGTGGCGTGCACGGCGGTGGTGCGGGGGCCCAGGACGCCCGTGTCGGCGCACAGCCCCGTCGGGGTGCGCCCGTGGGTGTGTAGGCAGGCGCGGTTCTCCTTGACCTGCTCGGACAGGTGCAGGTGAAGCGGCGCGGCGTACCCGTCGGCCCAGGCGGCGACGGTGCGCATCGCCTCAGGGGAGCAGCCCCGCACCGAGTGGATCGCGGCGCCTACCGAGACCTTGCCGCGCAGGGCATCGCGGGTGCCCTCGGCGCGCAGCGCCCAGGCGTCGGCGTCGCGGTCCCCGAACCGCCGCTGCGGCCCCTCCAGCGGCTTACCGTCCACATCGGCCTGGAGGTAGCAGGTGTCCAGCAGCACCAGGCGAATCCCCGCCTCGGCGGCGGCGGTCGCCAGCGCCTCGTCCATGGCGGACGGATTGTCGTACGGGACGCCGCCCGCGCCGTGATGCAGGTAGTGGAACTCGCACACCGTCGTGATCCCCGCCAACACCATCTCCGCGTAGGTGGCGCGCGCCAGCGCGAGGTAGCCGTCGGGGTCGAGCCGCTCCACCACGGTGTACATCTGTTCGCGCCACGACCAGAAGTCGCCGCTTCCCTTGTGGGTTCGGGATCGCAGCGCCCGATGGAACGCGTGCGAATGCGCGTTGACCAGCCCAGGCATCACGAAACCTGGCAGCCGCACGGCATCGCTCGGCGCCACCACGTTCGCCTCGACGGCGGTGATCACCCCGTCGTCCACCGTGACCAACACGTCGGACGCGAGCCCGTCGGCGACCGAAAGCCATGCGCGGGAAGCGAAGTAACGGCTCAGCATGTCAGCTTCGATCGTGGTTCCTCCCGTGTCGGGATGTTTTTCGCAATGTCGATCGACCCCGCGACCACAGGGGACGTCGGCGGGGACGGGTACGGGCTGCGGCTCGATGCCAGCGTCGGTCGTGGTTCCTCCCGTGTCGGGACGGTTTTCGCGACGTTGACTGACCCCACGACCACAAAGGATGTAGGCGGAGGCCCGTACGGGCCGCGGCTCGATGCCAGCGTCTGTCTTGATTGCGCCCGCGTCGGGGCGTTTTCCATGCCGTCGACCGATCCCGCGACCACAGGGGACGTCGAGGGAGACCCGTACGGGCTGCGAGTCAATGCCGACGCCTGTCGTGGTTGCGCCCGTGTCTGAACATTTTCTATGTGGTTGACTGAGCCCACGACCACAAAGGATGTCGGCGGGGACGGGTACGGGCTGCGGCTCGATGCCAGGGTCGGTCGTGGTTCCTCCCGTGTCGGGACGTTTTTCGCGACGTCGACCGACCCCGCGACCACATCGGACTTCGGCGGGGACCCGTACGGGCCGTGACTCAGCACGCCAGTTCCCGCAGCACCTCGGCCAGGGCCTGGGCGCCCGTCAGGCAGTCGTCGAGTTCGGCGTGCTCGTCGGGGGCGTGGGAGATGCCCGTGGGGTTGCGTACGAACAGCATGGCGGTGGGGATGCGGGAGGCCAGGACGCCCGCGTCGTGGCCCGCGCCCGTGCCCAGGACTGGTGCACTGTGGAGGGTGCCCGAGATGCGGTCGCGCAGCGCGGCGTCGAAGACGACCTCGGAGCTGAACGACTCCTCGGTGAAGGCGACGTGGGTGCCGTCCTTGGCGGCGCGGGTTTCGGTGGCGCGCTTGAGTTCCGCGACTACCTGGTCGAGGGATTCGGGGCGGGGGGCGCGGGCGTCGAGCCAGGCGCGCACCGCCGAGGGGATCGCGTTGGTGCCGTTGGGTTCGCAGAACACGCGGCCCACCGTGGCCACGGCGTCGGCGAGGCGGGCCTTCTTGCGGGCGGCCAGCACCGTGTTGGCGTAGGTGAGCATCGGGTCGGCGCGGTCGTCGAGGCGGGTGGTGCCCGCGTGGTCGGCGCGGCCCGTGAAGTCCATCCGCCAGCGGCCGTGCGGCCAGATGGCGCGGCCCACCGCCACGGGCGCGTCCATGTCGATGAGGGCGCGGCCCTGCTCGATGTGCAGCTCGACGTAGCAGGCGACGCGCGACAGCAGCTTGTCGTCGGCGCCGATGCCCTCGGGGTCGCCGCCCGCCGCCGCCATCGCCTCGGCGAAGGTGACGCCGCTGTCGTCGGTGAGGCCACGGGCGCGCTCGGGGGTGATGGCGCCCGACAGCAGGCGCGAACCCAGGCAGGCCACGCCGAAGCGCCCGCCCTCCTCCTCGGCGAAGGCCGCCACCGCGATCGGGCGGCGGGGCTGGTCGCCCGCCTCGCGCAGCAGGTCGATCGCGGCGAAGGCGCTGACGATGCCCAGCGGGCCGTCGAAGGCGCCGCCGTCGGGCACCGAGTCGAGGTGGCTGCCCGTGGCGATGGCGTCCCCCGCCGTGCGGTCGCCCCACCAGGCCCACAGGTTGCCGTTGCGGTCGGCCTCGACGCTCAGGTCGCGGCGGCGCGCCTCCTGGGTGAACCAGTCGCGGCACTCCCGCTCGGCGGCGGTGTACACGAAGCGCCGGTAACCGCCCGTGGCGTCGAAGCGGCCCACGGGCCGCAGGTCGCGCCACATCTCCTCGAATCGCACGTCTTGAAATCTAACCGCTGCGGGGGCGCGGCGGCGGGGTGCTCGAAGGGTTCCCCGAGGACGTCGCGGGCCAGCAGGGTGGCCCCCGCGACGGCGGCGGGCATGGTCACGATGGCGCCCAAGGGAATCAGTGCCAACAGGAATACGGGGACGCCGAAGCCCCACATCAGGCCGCGGCGCCGCGACAGCAGCTTGCGGAACTGGCCGTAGCGCAGCCCGCGGCGGTGAAAGGCGAAGCCGCTCAGCTCCACCGCCAGGAACCAGCCGCCGATGAAGGCGCCGATCACCGCCGAGGCCGCCGTCCCGATGAACGGCACGCACCCCACGGCGAACATCGCGACGCCGTACATGATCGAGCGTGCGATCAGGCCGAGCGCCTCGCCGAGGTCGCGGCCGATGTTCTGCCAGAAGCCGCCGCGCTCGTGGTGAACCTGGGGGGCGCCGTATTCGGCGTCCACGTGTTCGGCGATGGTCTCGTAGAAGGGCTCACCGATGATCAGGGTGAGGGCGGTGAACACCACGACCGCCAGCCACAGCGCCAGCCCGTAGATGACGACGCCCGCCAGGACCCGCGTGGCGGTGCGCAGCCCCTGCGACCAGGAGTCGGCGAACCAGGTCGACAGCGTCGACAGGTCGGAGATCTCGAAGGCCAGGGCGATCAGGGCGCCCAGCAGCAGGGCGGCGGTGATGAGTGCGGGGATGGCGCCCAGCAGCATGATGCGGGGACGCTTGGCCCACAGGCCGAATCCTCGGCCCAGGTGCCTGACGCCGTTCGCGAAGTCGCGCATGGGCGCCAAGGATAACGAAGCCATTGAAGATAGAAATTTGCCGATGCGTTCGCGGAGCTCGGCGCGCCGCGTCCACACCACGTCGGGGCGGTCGAAGACGTGCAGGCGGGCGTCGGGCAGCAGCCCCGCCAGCCGCTCGGCGATCTCGGCGGGGTGCGCGGTGTCTCCGCGGCAACCCAGCACCAGGGCGGGGCACTCCACGCGCGACAGCAGCGCGGCGTCGTCCACCGCGACCTGGCCCGCCAGGGCCGCGGGAAACCCGCGCATGCTCGGCAGGCACAGCGTCCTGGCGCGCGCCGCGGCGTGCGCGCGTCCCGCCCGGGTGTCGCGGACGGACGCGGGCAGCTCGTCCTCGAGGACCGCGGTGACCGCCTCCAGGTCCT
>NZ_DASQPW010000316.1:0-4895 GCF_035643755.1 Stackebrandtia sp.
CAGAACAAGGAGGCCACCGAGAACACCATCGCCGAGGTCAAGCGGGTGTGGCCGAAGGTCAAGGAGCTCAAGGAGCACGACGACCTGGCCGAGAGTCATCGGCAGTCTTTGTCGGCACAGAACAATCCCGAAACGGGCGAGAACGAGTATGTCCAGGCCAAGAAGGACACCCTGGACGAAGCTCGTTCCGAGTTCGGCACGTCCAATTCCACTTACGCCGACACCAATGGCATGACCATCGAGCCGTATGAATTCGAGGGTCCGAGGTGGGACGGCCGCAACCCCAAACGTCCATTGAGCCACTACCAGCACGCCTACTATCCACCCGAAATACAGTCTGGTGGCGCAGGCGTCGGCGCCTCTGGCGGCGGGCACCACTCGCTCAACTCCGCCGCCAGCAACGCAAGCGGCTCATCGACTCCCACCCACCACTCCCCCGCTTCCGATCACCCATCGCCCGACCTGCAGGGTCCCAGCGGGACTCCCGCCCCGACGCCGACGCACTCCAGCGGGCCGACGCCGACCCCAGGCGGAACACCCTCGCCTGGCAACAGTGGATTCCCTGGGCCTGGTTTCGGTGGGGTGAGGCCCGTGGCGCCGCCCGCTGGCGGCGGGTTGCGGCCTGGCGGGTTGCCGAACGGGGAGCCTGGGCCGAACGGGGCTCGGCCGACGCCAGGGATGAATCGGCCGATCGGGGGCAGACCTGGGGGCGCGGTCGGTGAGGAGCCGCCGATGGGCGGGCGCGGCGGGATGGGAAAGAACAGCCTGTTGCCGAACCAGCGTCAGGCCGCCGCGGGTCGGAACCCCTTGACGGGGAGCGGGAAGGGCACGACGCCCGCCCGATCGGGGCGGGGCGGGGCGGCGTCCGAGGAGCCGACGGGCAAAGGACGCGGCGGGCGAGGCTCGCGCGGCGGGATGCCCGAGGAGCCGACAAGTAGCGGTCGCGGGGGCCGCGGCGCGGCGTCCGAGGAGACGCTCGGCGGCGGGCGTTCGGCGCGCGGCGGCGCGGCGCGGGGGCGTCCGAATGCGGGGTTCGAGGAGGACATGTACAGCGGCACCCGAGCGGGGCGGACCGTGCCTGGCGTGGTGCGGGGCGCTCGGTCGGGGGTCGGCGAGGCCGCCGAGGGTTCGGGGCGGGGCGTGAGCGCGTCGCGGATCTCCAGGGCGGGAAGGGTTTTCGGCGAGCGGGCCAACAAGGGCGTGGTCCGCAACGAGCCCGAGTTCGAGGCGGGGTCGTTGACGCGGCGGGGCGTGGTGACGTCGGTGTCGCGAAAGGATTCGTCATTCTCGTTGAGCCGGGTGCGGCCGCGGCAGTCGACGGAGCCGCCGTCGGGTTCGGTGAAGCTGGGGCGGCGGGAGTCGTCGGTGCCCGTGGATCCGAATGAGGAGCGGCGTCGCAAGTGGGCGAAGCGTCGGGCCTGGCGCAAGGCGTTCTGCGAGGGGAGGTCGAAGCGGGACAGGCGACCCGGGACCGAGCTGTACGACGGGGTCGAGGGGCGGGTGGTTCCCGACGTGATTCGGGGTACCGCGTATCCCGAGCGGACGGATCGGCGGGACGCCGGGGCCCGGTTCTCGACGTACGGGTGGGAGGACGAGGCCTAGGTTTCGCTTCGCTGTGACGAGTCCGCTGTGTTGACGGGCCGCTGCCTTCGGGCGGCGGCCCGCTTCGGGTTCGGGTGGGGGCCACGGTGGCGGCGATCAACGGTACGGTCGCCATCATGCGGCTGGTTGTGGCGCCCGAGCGGGGTGAACGGGGTGGGTACGCGCCGCGGTTGACGGCGGCGGGCCGGGGTTGGCTGATGGTGGTGTCGGCGGCGGCCGTGGCGCCCGGGGTGCTGGCGGTGGGGGCTCGGGGGTTGTCGACGGCGGTGGGGTTGGTCGTCGCGCTGGGCCTGGTGGTGGTCCAGACGGGGGCGATGTGGTGGATGGACGCTCGGCCCGTGGCCGTCACCGTGGTGGCGATCGGGCTGGGGGCGGGGGTGCAGACGCTGATGTTTCCCGGGTCCGGGGCGGGGACGGCGTTGATCGCGGTGTGTTGCTTCGCGTGGTTGCGTCCCGCTCGGGTTTCCCTGTGGGTCCTGGGCGGCGTGGTGGTGCTCAGCGGCGCGATCCGTTGGGGGCGGTGGGACGCGGCGGCGGCGTGGGCGGTGGCCGCGGCGCTGGCGTGGAGCGTGGGCGCGTTGGGAAGGGCGCGGGCGGTGCAGCGGCGGGCGGAGGCGAGCCGCGCGGTCGCCGAGGAGCGGGCGCGGATCGCCGGGGAGATCCATGACATTCTGTCGCACGGCATCGCGGTGATGATGGTGAACGCCACGGTGGCCGAGGACGCGTTCGCATCCGATGTGGATCGTGCACGCTTGTCGATTCGCGAGGTGGCCGAGCAGGGTCGGCGGGCACTCGGCGAGGTGCGCGGGGTGTTGCGGGCGCTGGACGGGTATGACGCCGTGGCCGTGGTTTCGGGCTTGTCCGCGCTGGATCGCGTGGCGGAGTCGATGGGTGTCGCGGGTCTGGACGTCGCTTTGCGAGTGTCGGGGTTGGATGGTGTGGAGGTGCCTCGGGATGTCGACCTGGCGGCGTTTCGGGTGGTGCAGGAGTCGCTGACGAATACGTTGCGGCACAGTCGGTCCAAGCGCGCGGAGGTGTCGGTGTCCGTGGCGGACGGTCGATTGCGGGTGCGCGTTCGCGACGAGGGTCCCGCGCGCACCGACGGGCAGCGGACCCTCCCGTCGGGTTCGGGCCGCGGGATTGTCGGGATGCGGCGGCGGGTCGAGCGCCTGGGTGGAACGATGAGTGCCGAGGCGGAACCGACGGGGGGTTTCGCGGTGATGGCGGCGTTTCCGTTGGAGGGCAACCGATGACGATCAAGGTGCTGATCGCCGACGACCAGAATGTGGTGCGGTCGGGGTTTCGGATGATCATCGACGCCCGCGAGGATCTGTCCGTGGTGGGCGAGGCCCCCGACGGGGACGAGGCGGTGCGGATGGTCGAGGCGACCCGACCCGACGTCGTCCTGATGGACGTCCGCATGCCGAACGTCGACGGCGTGGAGGCGACGCGGCGGATCACCGCGGCCGAGCGCCCACCCCAGGTGGTCATGTTGACCAGCTTCGATTCCGACGAGTCCCTGTACGAGTCGCTGCGGGCGGGCGCCAGCGGCTTCCTGCTCAAGGACGTGCCCGCCGAGGGCCTGGTGGAGGCGATTCGGGTGGTGGCGCGCGGCGAGGCGTTGCTGGCTCCGGTGGTGACGCGGCGGCTGCTGGATCAGTTCGTGCCCACCATGAAGCGCCGCAGGCGGCCGGCGAGCCTGTCGGCCCTGACCGGCCGCGAGACGGACGTGCTGCGGTTCGCGGCGCGGGGCGAGTCGAACGCGGAGATCGCGGTGCGCCTGGAGGTCGCGGCGGCCACGGTCAAGACCCACATGTCGGCGGTGCTGCGCAAGCTCGACGTCTCCAACCGCACCCAGGCGGTGGTGATCGCCTACGACTCGGGGCTGGTGCGACCGGGCGACTCCGCCTGAAGGGGCAGATCGAAGACCGATCCCAAGGTCGAGGATTCGCGGTGCAGACGCCCTTAGCCTCGGATCCATGACACACGACGTAAAAGCGGGCGAAGTCCGCAAGGGGCACAAACCGCCCCGAAAGCGTTGGGCCGCCGTGGTTCTGGCCCTGATGGCGCCCGTGATCGCCGAGGTCGGGCTGGGTTCGGTGCCGCTGCGGATGGCGTTCCTGGTGCTGCTGTACATCCCGATCTACGGCGCGGGCGTGGTGTTGATCCGCGAGGCGGTGCGGCGCTTCGGCGGCGGCTGGCCAAGCGTGCTGTGCCTCGGGTTCGCCTACGGCCTCGTCGAGGAGGGCCTGGCGCTACAGAGCCTCACCAGCCCCCACCTGTACCACGCCGTCGACTGGGCGCCGCGCCTGTTCGGCGTCAACACGGCCTACACCGAGCTGAATCTCCCGTACCACATGGTGTTCAGCGTGGCGATCCCTATCGCGCTGGTGGAGCTGCTGTTCCCCAAGCACGGCAAGACCCCCTACATGGGACGGTTCGGCCTGGTGGTCACGGGCTTCATCGCGGTGCTCGGCGTGGGTCTGCTGCGAATCTCGGTGCCGCCCGCGCAGGACCCCGGCTACGCGGTGCCGTCCGCGGCCGTGATCACGATTCTGGTGCTCGTCGTGGCGGCCGCGGTGCTCGCCTTGGCGGTCCTGCCACGACGAGCACCCCCACGCCCACTGTCGACACACGCGGTGCCTCGCCCGCTGCTCGTCGGCGCGACCAGCGGAGTCGCCGCGTTCGGCTTCCTGGCCCTGCTGTTCCCGTTCGGCGGATCCAAACAGCCGTTCTTCACCCACGGCGCCATGGTTTTCGTCCCGATGGCGGTGGCCGCCGCAATCGCCGTCCTGATCGGATGGTCGCTGCGCCGCTGGTCCCGATCAACACAGTGGACACCCGCCCACGCCCTGGCCGCCATCGGCTGGGCCCTGGTGGCCCACAACGTCTTCGGGATCATCGCCAGCACCAAGACGATCGCCGACTCGGTGGCGCTCGGGGCGCTCGCGCTGGCCACGGCGGTGCTGCTGACGGCCTACGCCCGCGGGCTAAGGCCAAGAACGCCAATCGAACCCGCCACCTCCTGACCCCCACCTTGCCGCCGCACGCGCCCTCGGGTTCGCGTACGGCGGCTCCCGCACGTCCGCGTCGTGCGTCACGTTCGCAGCTCAACACGCCCATCGCCGTCTCGACCAAGTGCTATAAATCCACCATGCTGCATCACGTTGAGCACGGCACCGGCACCCCCGTCCTGGCCCTGCACGGTTGGCCCGTCGACCATCGGCTCATGACGGGGTGCCTCGAGCCCGTGTTCGCCAGGCGGGAGGGCTACCGCCGCCTGTACCCCGACC
>NZ_DASQPW010000317.1:0-25741 GCF_035643755.1 Stackebrandtia sp.
GCCCGGCTGGCCAAGGCCTGGCTCGACTCCACACGCGACAGTCGGCTGGCGGGCAACCGCGCCGGACGGCAGCGCGGGGCCGCCGTGCTGTCGGAATCGCTGGTGGCGCGCACCGCGCCCCGGCTGCGCCGCGAGGTGCTGGGCCTGCTCGCCGAGGCCGCGCCGGGCACCCCGGTCGACGACGACACCGCCATGGACATCCTGGCCTGGCGCCGCCCCCGGCGCCGCGTCGACGACGCCGCCCGGGCGATCCTGGCCCAGGCGTCCTTCCTGGGAGTCACGGCCCGCGACGCCATCACCGGCTACGGCCGCCTGCTGATCGCCGAGCCCGCCGACGACCCGCTGGGCATCCACGCGCCCGACACCGAACCGCTGATCGCCGCCCTCGACGACCTGCTGCCGCCCCCGGTGGACGAGCTGGTGGTGCAAAGCGACCTCACCGTCATCGTCCCCGGACAGCCGTCCACCCTGCTGGCCGCCGAGCTGTCGGTGGTGGCGGACAAGGAATCCGTCACCGTCCACAGGGTCACCGAGGCCAGCCTGCGCCGCGCCATGGACGCCGGCTACACCGCCGAGGACCTGCGCGCCGTCTTCGCCAAGCGCGCCCGCGGCGACCTGCCGCAGACCCTCACCTATCTCATCGACGACGTGGCCCGCCGCCACGGCGGCCTGCGCGCGGGCCGCGCCGAGGCGTACCTGCGCAGCCAGGACGAGACCCTGCTGGCCCAGGTGCTCGCCGACCCCCGACTGACGGCCGCCCGACTGCGCCGCCTGGCCCCCACGGTCCTGATCAGCCCGCTCCCGCTGGAGGACCTGCTGGAGGCGCTGCGCGCCCGCGGCCACTCCCCGGTGGCCGAGGACTCCTCGGGCGCGGTGGTGATCGCCAGGGCCGTCGACCCGCGCGCCCCCGTCGTCGTCCGTCCCGAAAGGACGACCGACCCGACGCCTCGGGTGGACGGCGCCCCGCTGGCCGCCCTGGTCGAGACCGTTCGCGCCGCCCCGATCCCCGCCACCATCGGCGGCGCGGGGGCGCAGGCGGCCGCCGAGACCCTGCGCGACGCGGTCCCCGACCGCGCCCTGGTCTGGGTGGAGTATGTGGACGGACGCGGCGACCAGGTGCGCCGCCTGCTGCGCCCGGTGTCGTTGGGCTCGGGTTTCCTTCGCGCCGAAGACAAGCGGACCGACATGCTGCACACCATCGCGCTGTCCACGATCCGCTCGGTGACGCCGGTGTCCGTGCGAAGTGGTGGCACCGAGTCGTGACCCGGTGCCACCCGATCGCTCGCCGTTTACGGCGTCAGCACGGTCTTTCCAGCCAGTCGGCCGCTGACGGCCTCGTCGTGGACGGCGGCCAGCTCGGTCAGCGGGCGCCGCCGGGCCACGTCGATCCTCAGCTCCCCCGCGTCGACCAGCCCCACCAGCTCGGCGAGCTGGGAGGCGTCGCTGCGCACGTAGACCGACGCCGTCCGCACGCCGCGCGCGGCGTCGGCGGTGCCGGGGGTGGTGGTGCTGACGTAGATCCCGCCGTCGGCGACCAGGTCGACCAGCGCCTGGGTCTCCTCGTCGCCGGTGCGCACCAGGTTCAGCACGACGTCGAACCGCCGCCCGGCGACGGCCTCGACGACCGGGGTGGCGGCGTAGTCGACGACCCGGCTCGCGCCGAACGAGCGGACGCGCTCGGCGCTGCGCGCGCCGGCGGTCGCGGTCACCTCGGCCTTGGCCCGCGCGGCGAGCTGGACCGCGTACCCGCCGACGGCTCCGCCCGCGCCGTTGATCAGGATCGACTGTCCCGCCTTGAGGTCGGCGTGCTCGAACAGCGCCTGCCACGCGGTCAGCCCGACCGCGGGCAGCGCGGCGGCGTCGGCGAGCTCGCCGTGTTCGGGCGCGGCGGCAAGGATCTCGGCCGGAGCGGCGACGTACTCGGCGGCGGAGCCGGGCACGTTCATGGGCAGGAACCCGATCACCGCGTCGCCGGAGCGCAGGCTGCCGGCGCCCTCGCCGGTGGCGGTGACGACACCGGCGACGTCGACGCCGGGGGTGTGCGGAAACTCCACGGGGAACACGTCCTTCATCGTCCCCGCGCGGATCACCACGTCCACCGGGTTGAACGAGGTACCGGCCACCCTCAGCACCACCTGTCCGGCGCCCGGCACCGGGCGGTCGGTGTCCTCGTGGACCAGGACGTCGCTGTCGCCGTAAGCGTGGAAACGCACTGCCTTCATGATCGTTCTCCTTCGATGAATTGCTTCGATTTTGAAGTACCTGGCATCCATAACTACTTCAATTTCGAAGCGATTCCGGGATGGCGGGGTGTCGCTCGTCACGATGCTTGGAATTCGAAGCGGTTACGGTGGACGGGTGAACGGACCCGATGCCGACGGCGGCGATGTCCAGGCGCTCGATCCCCAGCAGATCGAGACCTACTTCGCGCTCACGGAGGCCGTCAGCCTGCTCCAGCACCAGGTCGAACAGCAGTTGCAGGCCGAGGGCGGCATCAGCACCGTGCAGTTCCAGGTCCTCGGCCGGCTCGTCGGCGCGCGCGGCCGGGCGACCATGACGCAGCTGGCCGACGGCGTCGTCTACAGCCGCAGCGGCCTGACCTACCAGGCCGGCCTGATGGAAAGGGCCGGGCTCATCACCCGCGAGGCCAGCCCCGACGACGAACGCGCCACCCTGGTCGCCATCACCGACAAGGGCCGGGCGCTGTTCGAGCGCGTCCTGCCCGGGCACATCCAGGTCACACGCCGCATGCTGATCGACCCGCTGTCCGATGAGGACATACGCCGCCTGGGCGACATCATGACCCGGGCGCGCGACCACATGCGCGCGCAGCCGCCCCGCTCCGCCCGGCGCGGGCGCCGCACCGGTTCCGCTTCCTAAACGGCGTCACGGATCGCGGTCTCGACCGTCCCACTCCCAACACCTCGGTTCGTTGGATCTACAAGGGAGTGTCGACATGTGTCATCAGTACCCGCAAGACCACACCCCGATCGCCCAGGAACCCGGCGCCGTCGTGATGCTCGGCATGTTCACCTGCGGCGGACGCCGCATCTCCGCCTTCACCATCATCGGCAGCAACGCGGTATGGCTCGACATCATCCCGTGCTTCGGCCGCGGCACCAGCCCCCTGGGCACCGTGGTGGGCGCCAACCAGCACGACCCGCGGCTGGTCGTCACGGCGCAGCACCACTCCTGGGCCGACCGCCCCGAGGTGAGCTGGCACCTCACCCACGAGGCGAAGCTGCTGCACTCCGAGACGATCGCGGAGCTGTGACGCGCGTCATATTGAAATGCAACCAAACGGATGCCTATTATCGGGATGCGCAACCAAAAGGTTGCTGATCGGATGATAGGGACATGGACGCGGTTTTCAAGGCACTCGCCGACGCCAGTCGCCGGAGCCTGCTCGACGCGCTGAACCGCCGCAACGGTCAGACGCTGACCGAGCTGGCGGCCGAACTGGACATGACGCGGCAGGCGGTGACCAAGCACCTCGGCATCCTCGAGGGCGCGAATCTCATCGTCACCGCCCGCGACGGGCGGCGAAAGCTGCATTATCTGAATGCCGCTCCCATCAACGACATCGCCGATCGCTGGATGGGTCGCTACGACCGCGCACGCGCGCGGGCCCTGGCCGACCTGAAACACGCATTGGAGGACGACGCCATGAGCAACACGGAATTCGTCTACGTCACCTACATCAACACGACCCCGCAACAGCTGTGGAGGGCGCTCACCGATCCCGCCTTCACCACCCAGTACTTCGGGAGCGGCGGGCCGAAGTCCGACTGGAAGGTCGGCTCGACCGTCCTGTGGAGCACCGGCTACGGGGCCGAATTCCACGACTGGGGCCAGAAGGTCCTGGAGGCCGAGCCGAACCAGCGGCTGTCCTACACCTGGCACAACTACGAACCCGAGATGCGACAGTTCATGCCCGACGCGACGGACGCCGAATGGGAGGAGATGCGCGCCGAACCGCGCGCCAAGGTCACCTTCGACATCGAGTCCACGGGCGACGAGACGGTCAAGCTGACCGTGACGCACGACGGCTTCGCCCCCGACAGCAAGATGCTCCAGGGCATCAGCCAGGGCTGGCCCGGCATCCTGTCCAGCCTCAAGTCGGTGCTGGAGACGGGCAAGCCGCTGGACCCCGCATCCATGTGACTCGACATTTCCGCCGCGCGAACCCCGGCCGATGTCGGCGGTCGGGGTTACCGTGGCGGAGGAAACCGCCAGGTCACCCGAGGAGCCACCATGACCACCCTGCCCGACCGCCCCCGCACCGCGCTGCTCGTCGTCGACCTGCAAGACGGCGTCCTGGAGGGCACCCACGACACCGAGTCCGTCGTCGCCAACGCCACGACTCTGGTCGACAAGGCGCGCAGCGAGGAGGTGGCCGTGGTGTGGGTGCAGCAGACCGACGACAACCTGCCCGAGGGCAGCGAGCGCTGGCAGCTCGCCGGTGGCCTGAGCCCGCGGGACACGGAGCGGCGGGTGCTCAAGGAGTACGCCGACTCCTTCGAGGAGACCGAGCTGGAGTCGGTGCTGGCCGCGGCGAAGGTGGGGCGGCTGTTCGTGATCGGCGCCCAGACCGACGAGTGCGTCCGCTCCACGCTGCACGGCGCGATCGTGCGCGGCTACGACGCGATCCTGGTCGGCGACGCCCACACCACCGAGGACCTCACCGAGTGGGGCGCCCCCTCACCCGACCTGGTCATCGCGCACACCAACCTCTACTGGGGAGGCCACCGGGCCCCGGGCCGCACCGCCGGAACCGTCACGACCAAGGAAGTCAATTTCTCCTAGGTCGCCAACACTCGGTCAAGCAGGCTGTCGGCGGTGATGGCGCCCGTCATCCGCTTGTCGGCGCCCAGCACCGCCACGATCGGGATGCGCACCTGGGCCATCAGCGCGGCGATCTCCAACAGGGTCGCGTCGGCGGGCACCACGGGCAGTTCGCGGGTCTCGTCGGGCAGCAGTTCGCGGACGGTCCTGCCGCCCAGCCCGTTGACGAAGGTGTCGGCGGCGGCCTCGTCGATGACGCCCGCCAGCGTCGGGTCGTCCTGGATGTAGCGGGGCACCGCCATCCGCAGCACCTGGGTGGCCGCCAGCACCGTGCAGGGAGAACCGTTGTCCCCCAAGACGATCAGGCCCGGCAGGTCGTTGCCCGCCATCAGGCGCGCCGCCTCCAGCGCCGGGGTGTCCAATGTGACCGTCGGGAAATCGGTGGCGAGATCGCTGGCACGCATGGTTCCGAGTATCACACCACCGGGCCCCGGACCCGCTTCACGATCGACGGCGACTCGCTACTCTGTGGGACAAGTTTGACTCTTCCAAAGGCGGGACGATGGAACTGACGATCCACACCCGGACGGCCGGGACGCGCACCGTGGTCGACGTAGGCGGCGAGATCGACATGTACACGGCCACCAGCCTGCGGGAACGGATCCTCCAACTGCTGCGCGAGGGCGTCACCGCGCTGGCCATCGACGTCAACCAGGTGGAGTTCTGCGATTCCACCGGATTGGGTGTCTTCATCGGCGCCTCGCGCCGCCTCCGCGAGATGAATGGCAGCCTGATCATCGTGTGCGCCCGCCCGCAGATGCTGAAGATCTTCCAACTCACCGGACTGGACAAGGTGCTCGACATACGCGACTCGCTGCCGACGGACGGCTGAGCGTATGGCGACGGTCCGTTTCGGATTCACCCCTGCCCCGGTGCACGTCCGCACCGCCCGCCTCGTCGCCGCGTCGGTCGCGCAGCAGGCCCGGCTCAGCCCCGATCTGCTGGACGAGGTGCGCCAGGCCGCCGGCGAGGCATGCACCCGGGCCGTGGCGCGCCATCGCCGCCACGGCGTCGACGCCCTCGTCCGCATGAAGTTCGCGATCGGTGCTCGATTCGTGGCAGAAGTTGCAGACTTTGCGCCCGTTACGCGCACCGACATGCTTGACGACGCGGCCGACTCCATGGAGCTGGCCGCCGGACCCACCGACGAGGACACCCTGACCGAGGAGGTCGCCCTCACCCTGCTTTCGGGGCTGGTGGCGGATCTACAGGTCATGGACGCGCCGAACGGCATCGGGTCGACGGTGCGGATGTCCTGGCCCCTGTGACCTCCGGTGTCGCACACCACTACCACGCGGCCCACTCTCCACCGTTACACTGCCGCAGGTTATCGCCCCGAGCCCAAACGGGGATTAAAAGATCCAGGAGAGCAAATGCCTTACTCGTTGCTTGCCGATGGGCAAGGCGGTTCGGCGGGCGTCAACGTCACTTACGTTGTACTGGCCGCCGTCCTGGCGCTTATCGCGCTGGGCTTCGCCGCCGCATTGGTCAAGATGGTGCTGTCTACCGGCAAGGGCACCGAAAAGATGCAGGAAATCGCCGGCGCCGTCCAAGAGGGCGCCTCGGCCTACCTGCGCCGCCAGTTCCGAACCCTCGTCATCTTCGTGGTCGTCGCGATGGTCCTGTTGTGGCTGCTTCCGGTGCACGACACCGCGTTGAGCGCCACCATGGTCAAGATCGGACGCAGCGCGTTCTTCGTGGTGGGGGCCGGATTCAGCGCCTTCATCGGCTGGGCCGGCATGTCGCTGGCCACCCGCGCCAACCTGCGCGTGGCCTCGGCCGCCCGCGACGGCAGCCGCACCGGAGCCATGCAGATCGCGTTCCGCACCGGCGGCGTGGTCGGCTTCCTCACCGTGGGTCTGGGCCTGTTGGGTGCCTCCATCGTGGTGCTGGTGTTCAAGAAGGACGCCGCCACCGTGCTGGAGGGCTTCGGCTTCGGCGCCGCCATGCTGGCCATGTTCATGAGGGTCGGAGGCGGCATCTTCACCAAGGCCGCCGACGTCGGCGCGGACCTGGTGGGCAAGGTGGAGCAGGGCATCCCCGAGGATGACCCCCGCAACGCCGCCACCATCGCCGACAACGTGGGCGACAACGTCGGCGACTGCGCCGGCATGGCCGCCGACCTGTTCGAGTCCTACGCGGTCACCCTGGTGGCCTCGCTGATCCTCGGCCACGTGGTCTTCGGCGACACCGGCCTCACCCTGCCGCTGGTCATCGGTGGCGTCGGCATCGTCACCGCGATCATCGGTGTCTTCATCACCCGGCTGCGGGCCAACGACCGCAACGGCCTGACCGCCATCAACCGCGCGTTCTTCATCTCCGCGATCATCGCGGCGGTGCTGTCGGCGGCGGCGATCTACGCCACCGTCCCGAAGACCTGGCAGGACCTCGGCGTCGCCAAGAGCATCTACGCTCACGCGCCGCTGTCGCCGCAGGTGACCGCGATCGTCGCGGTGGTCATCGGCATCGTGCTGGCGGCCATCATCATGGCGCTGACCGGCTACTACACCGAGACCGAGAAGCGCCCGGTCACCGACGTCGCCAAGACCTCGCTGACCGGACCGGCCACCGTCATCCTGTCCGGCATCTCGCTGGGCCTGGAGTCCGCGGTGTTCTCGGCCCTGCTGATCGGCGCGGGCGTGTTCGGCGCCTTCCTGCTGGGTGGTTCCAGTGCGCTGTTCGTGTCGCTGTTCGCCATCGCGCTGGCCGGTTGCGGCCTGCTGACCACCGTCGGCGTCATCGTGGCCATGGACACCTTCGGCCCGATCAGCGACAACGCGCAGGGCATCGCCGAGATGTCCGGCGACATCGACGAGGCGGGCGCCCGCACCCTGACCGACCTGGACGCGGTGGGCAACACCACCAAGGCCATCACCAAGGGCATCGCGATCGCCACCGCCGTTCTGGCGGCGACCGCGCTGTTCGGTTCCTACAACAGCGCCCTGGGCGACGCGTTGACGACCGCGGGCGAGAATGTCGACGACGTCACCTCGACCCTGCTGAGCATCGCCAGCCCGGCCAACATCGTCGGCGTGATCGTCGGCGCGGCCGTGGTGTTCCTGTTCTCCGGACTGGCCATCAGCGCCGTGTCCCGGGCGGCGGGCGCCGTGGTCTACGAGGTGCGTCACCAGTTCAAGACGTTCCCCGGCATCATGGACGGCACGCAGCGTCCCGAGTACGGCCGCGTGGTCGACATCTGCACCCGTGACGCCCAGCGCGAGCTGGCGACCCCGGGTCTGCTGGCGATCCTGGCCCCCATCGCGGTGGGCTTCGGTCTGGGAATCGGCTCGCTGGCCGCCTACCTGGCCGGCGCGATCGCCTGCGGCGTGCTGATGGCGATCTTCCTGGCCAACTCCGGTGGAGCCTGGGACAACGCCAAGAAGGCCGTCGAGGACGGCGCGCACGGCGGCAAGGGCTCCGAGGCCCACGACGCCACCGTCATCGGCGACACCGTTGGTGACCCGTTCAAGGACACCGCCGGCCCGGCGATCAACCCGCTGATCAAGGTGATGAACCTGGTCTCGCTGCTGATCGTCCCGGCCGTGGTGGCCCTGAGCTACGGCGACACCAAGAACACCCCGGCGCGCATCGCGATCGCCGTGGTGGCCCTGCTGATCATCGTGGCAGCCGTCGCCTGGAGCCGCAGCAAGCCGATCACCGTCGGGGACGACGAGGCCTCCGACAACGGTGCCGAGAAGGACAAGGTGGGCGCGGACGCCTAGGCGCTCGCGAGCTCGCGAACACGACGTGGGGGTGTCCCGGTTTCGGGGCGCCCCCGCGGCGCGTCCACGGGAGGGCCGCGAATCGGGACGAAATGTCGGCGAATGCACATCGCATTGGCGGGCGGCGACCCAGCGTTGTAGGGTGCGCATGACGCGTGTTCGCGCGGTAGGCGGCGACGCGCTCTAGAAATAAGGCAGGCAGAGGCAATTTCGGGGTGCGCGACCGGCGAGCGCGTTCAGACGTTACCTTTGTGAACCTGCCCGCAGCACGTCGGCACGCCCTTTATCCGATTGACGAGTGGGATTGAACGTGGCTCCATCCAAGCGACTGGTCATTGTCGAGTCTCCGGCCAAGGCCCGGACGATCGCCGGCTACCTCGGCGATGGATACATTGTGGACTCCAGCCTTGGTCATATCCGCGACCTACCGCGCAACGCCAAGGAGATCCCGCCGAAGTACGCCAAGGAGCCCTGGTCGCGGCTCGGCGTCGATGTGGACAACGACTTCACACCGCTCTATGTGGTCAATCCCGACCGCAAGTCACACGTCAAGACCCTGAAGGACGAACTGTCCGAAGCGGACGAACTCCTGCTGGCCACCGATGAGGACCGCGAGGGGGAGGCGATCGCCTGGCACCTGCTGGAGACGCTGAAGCCCAAGGTCCCGGTGAAGCGCATGGTGTTCCACGAGATCACCAAGGGCGCGATCCAGCAGGCGGTGGCGAACCCGCGCGAGATCTACATGTCGCTTGTGGACGCGTACAAGGCGCGGCGGGTGCTGGACCGGCTGTACGGCTACGAGGTCTCGCCGGTGCTGTGGAAGAAGGTGATGCCCCGGCTGTCGGCGGGTCGGGTGCAGTCGGTGACCACCCGCATCGTGGTGGAGCGGGAGCGGGCCCGGATGGCCTTCGTGGCCGCCGACTACTGGGGAATCACGGCGAACCTGCGAGCGGCCGACGGGGCGCGCTTCGACGCCAACCTGGTCGCCTTCGACGGCGACCGCGTGGCCACGGGCAAGGACTTCGACTCGGCGACGGGGCGGGCCAAGCCCGGGGTGGTGCATCTGGACGAGGCGGGGGCGCGCGGGCTGGCGGCCCGACTGTCCGATGTGCCCTACACGGTGGATCGGGTGGAGAACAAGCCGTATCGGCGCCGCCCCTATCCGCCGTTCATGACGTCCACATTGCAGCAGGAGGCGTCGCGCAAGCTGCGGCAGTCCAGCGCGCAGACCATGCGGGTCGCGCAGCGGCTGTACGAAAACGGCTACATCACCTATATGCGAACCGACTCCACGAACCTGTCGGACACCGCGCTGAACGCGGCGCGCCGCCAGGCCGCGCAGTTGTACGGCGATCGGTACGTGCCCGCCGAGCCGCGTCGCTACGCGCGCAAGGTGAAGAACGCCCAGGAGGCGCACGAGGCGATCCGCCCGGCGGGCGACACCTTCCGCACGCCGTCGCAGCTGGCGGGCGAGCTGTCCACCGAGGACCTGCGGGTGTACGAGCTGATCTGGCGGCGCACCATCGCCTCCCAGATGACCGACGCGGTCGGAAACTCGGTGTCGGTGCGGATCTCGGTCACCAGTTCGTCGGGTGAGGACTGTCAGTTCGGCGCCAGCGGCAAGACCATCACCGACCCCGGCTTCCTGAAGGCCTATGTGGAGTCCACCGACGACGGCGAGAGCGACGACGCCGAGCGCCGCCTGCCCGAGTTGGAGCGCGGCCAGGGCCTGACCGCCAACTCCCTGGAGGCGGGCGGCCACAGCACCCAGCCCCCCGCGCGCTACACCGAGGCGTCCCTGGTGAAGGCCCTGGAGGAGCGCGGGATCGGGCGCCCGTCGACCTACGCGACCATGATGCAGACCATTCAGGACCGCGGCTACGTGTTCAAGCGCGGCCAGGCCCTGATACCCGCGTTCGTGGCGTTCGCGGTGGTAGGCCTCATGGAGAAGCACTTCCCGCAGCTGGTGGACTACGACTTCACCGCGGGCATGGAGTCCGAACTGGACGACATCGCCGCTGGCGACAGCGCCTCCCTGGACTTCCTGCGGGACTTCTACTTCGGCGGCGAGGGCGGCGAGGGCACGGTCTCGGCGGCGGGCGGTCTCAAACAGATGGTCGGCGAGGAGCTCGGCCGCATCGACGCGCGCGGGGTCAACTCGATCCCGCTGTTCAACGACACCCAGGGCCGTCGGGTGGTGGCGCGGGTGGGGCGTTACGGCCCCTACCTGGAGCGCTTCGGCCCCGACGCCGACCCCGCCGAGCCAGGCGAGCGGGTGTCGATCCCCGAATCGGTCGCCCCCGACGAACTCACGGTCGCCAAGGCCGAGGAGCTGTACGAGGTCGGTTCGGGCGAAAGGGAACTGGGCAACCACCCCGACACGGGCGAACCCGTCTACGCCAAGTCGGGACGGTACGGCCCGTACGTCACCAGCGGCGAGAAGTCGGCGTCGCTGCTGTCCGACATGAAGCTCAAAGAGATCACTCTGGACGATGCCGTCCGCCTCCTCACCCTGCCACGACTGGTGGGTGTGGACACCGACGGCGAGGAGATCCGCGCGGGCCTCGGCCCCCACGGCCCCTACGTCGTCAAGAAGCGCGACTACCGCTCCCTCGACAACGAGGACCAGCTGTTCACGGTCACCCTGGAACGGGCCCAATCCCTTCTGGCGCAACCGAAACAGCGCGGCCGTAGCGCGGCGCGCCCGCCTCTGAAGGAGCTGGGCACCGACCCCGCCACCAAGCTGGCGGTGGTCATCAAGGACGGCCGCTTCGGTCCATACGCGACGGACGGCGAAACCAACGCCTCGTTGAAGAAGACCGACACCATCGAGGACATCACGATCGATCGCGCCTCGGAGCTGCTGGCCGAACGCCGCGCCAAGGCCCCCGTCGCGAAGAAGGCCACCAAGAAGGCGGCCAAGAAGACGACCGCGAAAAAGGCCGCGAAGAAAACCACGGCAAAGAAGGCCGCCAAAAAGACAACGGCGAAAAAGAGCACCGCCAAGAAAGCGGCAAAGAAGAGCTCCTAAAAACTCCCCCTGCGGTGCCCTGTTTTGCCACAAGGCTCTGTTGGAGGAGACGCCCTTGCAACTCCCTCGACAGAGTCATGCAATTCCGAAAGGCTCTGCGGAGAGGATGTCCCTGACACTTCCTCTACCTGGTCATGTCATGGCGCAAGGCAGTGTTCGAGACGACTTCGAAACTCGCCCTACAAGGCGCCATTTAGCAAACGAATCCCCGCTGGTACGGCCCGACCTCGAGACTCCACACTGCTGGGCCCACACAACAACGCCATGTCGGAAAAGACCGCCCTCGAAACTCCCTCGACAGAGTCATGCGATTCCGAAAGGCTCTGCGGAGAAGATGCCCCTGAAACTCCCTCTACCTGGTCATGTCATGGCGCAAGGCAGTGTTCGAGACGACTTCGAAACTCGCCCTACAAGGCGCCGTCCAGTCGACGAACCCCCATTGGCACAGCCCGACCTTGAGACTCCACTGCTGGGCCCACACACCACGACGTCGGGTAGATGAACGTGGAACTCTCCTCCACAGGGGCCTTCTGTATCCCAAGACGCGGCAGCGGAACCTTCTTTTACTTGTTGATCAGGTAGACGTCCGCCGTGCGGCCGCTGTCGGTGAACTTGAAGTGTTCCACCTGGTCTTCGGGGCAGGCCTTGTCGCTGTAGTGCCACTTGTCGTCCATGAACGCCTTGATCTGGGCGCACTTGCCGTCGATGCGGGTGTCCTTGACCCAGCCCTGGACGACTATCTCGTCGCCCGAGCACTTGGCGGTCCAGTGGGCGAGGCCGCCTGGGACGTCGGCGTTCACCGAGTCGGTGCAGCCCGTGCGCGGTTCGATGTCCGCCTGCGCGACCACCACGGGACCCGCGACGGCCGCCGTGCCCGCCACTACCGCCACGGTGATCCACCGAGCGCGCCTCGTCTTCAGCATTCCCCTTGCCTCCGGGCCAGGGCCATTTCACGGCCTCGTGCTTTACGTCCCGTCAAGGTTTTCAGGTTTCGCGGTCGGCTGCCTCCTACGGAAGGACCGCTTACCCGTTATGCGAACTCGGGGAGCAGCAGCTCCGCGATCTGGGCCGAGTTCAGCGCCGCGCCCTTGATCAGGTTGTCGCCGACCACGAAGAACTCCAGCGAGCGCGGGAAGTCCAGCGACTGGCGCAGCCGCCCGATCAGGGTGTCGTCGCGGCCCGCCGCGTCGATCGGCATCGGGTAGAGCCCCGCGGCGGGGTCGTCGACGACCGCGACGCCTGGCGCGTCCTCCAGCGCCTTGCGGGCGCTGTCGACGTCCACCTCGGCGTCGAACGTGGCGTGCACGGCCTGGCTGTGTCCCGCCATCACGGGCACCCGCACGCAGGTCGAGGCGACCGCGAGGTTCGGCAGGTCGAGGATCTTGCGGGTCTCGTTGCGGACCTTGAGCTCCTCCGATGTCCAGCCGTTGTCGCGCCACCCGCCGACCTTCGGCACCACGTTGAGCGCCAGCGGCGCGCCGAAGACCTCGGACGATCCCTCGCCGAGCGCCTCGCGCACGTCGCTGGTGGCGAAGCCGATGTCGCGCCTGCCGCCGATCGCGGCCAGCTGGTCGTACAGCGCGTCGATGCCTTCCTTGCCGCCGCCCGAGGCGGCCTGGTACGACGCCACCGACATCGACTTCAGGCCGAACGCGCGGTGCAGGGCGGCCAGGGAGGGGATCAGCGCCAGGGTGGTGCAGTTGGCGTTGGCGATGATTCCCTTGGGGCGGTTGCGAACCGCGTCGGGGTTGGCCTCGGGCACCACCAGCGGCACCTCGGGGTCCATCCGAAACGCCCCCGACTTGTCGACCACGATGACGCCGCGCGCCGCCGCGATCGGCGCCCAGTGCGCGGAGATCTCGTCGGGCAGGTCGAACTGCGCGACGTCCACGCCGTCGAAGACCTCCTCCGACAGCGCCTGGACCGTGACCTCGCGTCCCCGCACGGTCAGGGTGCGCCCCGCCGAGCGCGGCGACGCGACCAGGCGGATCTCGCCCCACACGTCGGCGCGCGCCGAGATCACGTCGCGCATCACGGTTCCCACGGCGCCCGTGGCGCCGACGATGGCCAGGGTCGGCTTGCGGCTCATGGCGATTACCTCCCCGTCCCGGCGTAGACGACGGCCTCTTCCTGGCCGCCCAGGTCGAAGGCGTCGTGGACGGCGGCCACGGCCGTGTCCAGCTCGGTGTCGCGGCACACCACCGAGATGCGGATCTCCGAGGTGGAGATGATCTCGATGTTCACGCCCGCCTGGGAAAGCGCCTTACAGAAGGTGGCGGTGACGCCGGGGTGGGATCGCATTCCCGCGCCCACCAGCGACACCTTGCCGATGTGGTCGTCGTACAGCAGGCCGTTGAAGCCGATCTTGTCGCGGGCCTTTTGCAGCGCGGCCATGGCGGTGGGCCCGTCGGTCTTGGGCAGCGTGAAGGAGATGTCCGTGCGCCCCGAGTCCTTGGTGGAGATGTTCTGGACGATCATGTCGATGTTGATCTCGGCGTCGGCGACCACCTCGAAGATCGCGGCGGCCTGGCCGGGCTCGTCCGGCACCGCCAGCACGGTGATCTTGGCTTCGCTGCGGTCGTGCGCGACGCCGGTGATGAGGGCTTGCTCCACGGGAAGATCCTCCATTGAACCGGTCACGAGGGTGCCGGGCTTGTTTGAGTACGACGAACGGACGCGCAGGGGAAGGTTGGACCGCCGGGCGTATTCCACGGCGCGCAGGTGCATGATCTTGGCGCCGGACGCGGCCAGCTCCAGCATCTCCTCGTAGGTGATCTGGTCGATCCGCTTGGCGCGCGGGACGATCCGGGGATCGGCGCTGTACACGCCGTCCACATCGGAGTAGATCTCGCACTCGTCGGCGTACAGCGCCGCCGCCAGGGCCACCGCGGTGGTGTCCGAGCCGCCCCGACCCAGCGTCGTGATGTCCTTTGTGTCCTGCGCGATGCCCTGGAACCCGGCGACGATGGCCACCGCGCCCTCGTCCAGCGCGCCGCGGATCCGCCCCGGCGTGACGTCGATGATGCGGGCCTTGCCGTGCGCCGAGGTGGTGATCATGCCCGCCTGCGAGCCGGTGAAGGAGCGCGCCTCGTAGCCGAGGTTGTTGATCGCCATGGCCAACAGCGCCATCGAGATCCGCTCGCCGGAGGTCAGCAGCATGTCGAGCTCGCGGGGATGCGGCAGCGGCGACACCTGCGCGGCCAGGTCCAGCAGCTCGTCCGTGGTGTCGCCCATCGCCGAGACCACTACGGCGACATCGGTTCCGCGTTTTCGCGCCGAGACGATACGCTCGGCGACCCGCTTGATGCGCTCGGCGTTCTCCACCGAGGATCCACCGTATTTTTGGACAACCAGGGACAAAGTCCGTACACCGCTTTCTACGTAGTGTCGCTTAGGCCACATCGTCGTGGCGGCTCATCGAAGCCTATCGTCACCGTCGGCGCGTCGCCGGACACTATCGGCGCGCGCGTGCGCAAAATAACACCGTGCGCGCATTTAAGTCTATTGTGATCGGTTCGGTGACGGCGCTGCTGATCGGCGGCTGCGGCAGCGGGACGGTGTCGGGGCGTCCCCCCGCCAGCCCGAGCCCGAGCGCCCCGTCCAGCACCCGCGACCGGGCGCACGTCGACTCCAGCAAGGCCGCGGGCGAGCTGGCGGGGCGGGCCGCGGCGTCCAAGGACCACCACTACCGCGCCACCTACCGCTACGACCGGGGCAGGGGAAAGGCGGTGGACGTGACGGTCGCGGTGGCCGCCGACGGCGCCTGGCAGGTGGAGGTGCCCGGCGGGGCACGCGGCGGCAAGGTCGACGTCACCATCGCGCACGATCGCAACGGCTACTTCCAGTGCGCCACGGTGAAACGCCGCACCTGCGTCGCGGTGACGGGCAGCGCGGGGAAGCTGCCCGCGTCGATCGATCCGGTGGTGGAGCACGTGTTCACCGACTGGATGGACCACCTGCTGAATCGGCGGGTCCCGGTGTCGGTCACCTACGCCGATCGCCTGCCCGGCGCCGATGCCAAGAGCCGCTGCTACTGGCTGGAGACCAATTCGGTGACGGTCTCCTCGCCGGTGCCCCCGGGCACGTACTGCCTGCGTCCCGACGGCCTGATCACCGCCGCCAAGAGCGACTTCGGGACGCTGCGCCTGGACGGCGAGCCCGAACCGGGTCCATCCACATTGAAGCTCCCGGGCGACGTGGCGGACTCCGATCCGTTGCCCACCAAGGCCCCGCCCAAGCCGAAGCCGAAGCCCTCCAAGTCCCCAACCGCGAAACCGACAAAGCGGAAGCCGTGACATGATTGAGGCGCGACACGATCCTCAAGGAGCCCGCCGGTGTCTTCCCGCCACGCCAAGACCGCTCAGCCGATCAACCCCCTGCTGGCCGCGCGCCACTCCACCCGCGCCTTCGACACCTCGGTGTCGCTGACCGACGCCCAGGTGACCGCCATGCTGGAGGCCGCCCGCTGGGCCCCGTCGGCGGGCAACACCCAGCCCTCGCGCTTCATCGTGGCGCGCAAGGAATCCGACGCCTTCAAGCGGGTGCTGGGCTGCCTGAACCCCGGCAACCAGGGCTGGGCGCAGCACGCGGCCATGCTCGTCGTGGGCGTCTACGTCGCCGAAAACGCCAAGGGCCCGCTCGGCCACGCCCAGTACGACCTGGGCCAGTCCATGGCCCACCTCACCCTGCAGGTGCTGTCCGAGGGCCTCAGCATCCGCCAGATGGCGGGATTCTCCCCCGACGCGGTCGCCAAGGAGTTCGACCTGCCGCCGACCCTGGTTCCCAAGACCGTCGCGGCCATCGGCGCCAAGGGCGACCCGTCCGCGCTCCCCGACGACCTGCGCGGCCCCGACGACTCCCCGCGCGAGCGCCTGCCGCTGGACGAGCTGGTCATCGCGCAGTAGCCGTCCTCAGCGGTATCGGGCCGCCATCGCCTCGGCGGTCTCGGCCAGGCGGGTCCGCAGTTCCTTGGGGGACAGGGCTTCCACGTCGGCGCCCAGGCGAAGCAGCTCGCCCGTGGCGTGGTCGGGGTTCTCGATCGGGACCGTCGCGGTGACCCAGCCGTCGGGTTCGGGCGGTGCCTCGCCGATGGGGCGCGCCATGGCCGGATCGAGCAGGTCGGGCGCCAGTTCCGCGCCGTGGGGCGACACCCTGATGGTGGCCGTCGCGCCGCGCAAACGCGCCGACAGGCCAGCGATATACGACTTCCAGTGGGCGGCCAGGTCGAAGCCCTCGGGGCGCTCGAACTCCTCGTCCAGCGTCGTCAGCTCGAGAACCCGCGAGATCCGATAGGTGCGCACCCGGCCCCGCGCCGCCGCGACGAGATACCAGCGTCCCGCCTTCAAAACGACGCCGAGCGGTTCCAGACGCCGGGTCACCTCTTTCGGGGTTTCCCAACGGCGGTAACGGATCTCGACGCGACGCTGGGCCCACACCGCCGCCGTCACCTCCGCCAGGAACGGCACCTCGTCGGCGTCGGCGTACCAGTCGGGGGCGTCGAAGTGGAAGCGCTCGGTCATGCGCGCCATCAGGTCGCGGTGCCCCGACGGCACCGCCGCCAGCAGCTTCAGCCGCGCCGCCGACAGGTCGCCGAGCAGCCCGAGCTGGGCGGCGGCGTCGGGCAACCCCGCCAACACCAGCGACCGCGCCTCCGACTCGGTGAGCCCCGTCAGGCGCGTGCGGTACCCCTCCAGCAGCCGATACCCGCCCTGCGGGCCCGTATGCGCGTACACGGGGACGCCCGCCAGCGCCAGCGCGTTGATGTCGCGGTACACGGTGCGCTCGGACACCTCCAGCTCCGCGGCGAGCTGCGCGGCGGTGAGGTGTCTGCGGTCCTGCAGCAGCAGGACGATCGTCATCAGACGGCTGGCCTTCACCGACGAAAAACTACCCGCCATCCCTGACAGCAGATGGCAGGAATGCTCGGCAGTCTTGGCGGCATGACCCCCACAACGACGCCCGACCGCGCCGAACGCCTGATCATCCCCGCCACCCTGATCACCTGCCTGGGCAACAACATCCAGCTCACCGCCGCCGCGCTGCTGGTGCTGGGCCTCGACCACAGCGCCATGTCGATGGCCTGGGTGTTCATCGCGGTGGCGGTGCCGCAGGCGCTGCTGTCGGCGCCCGCGGGATGGCTGGCCGACCGCTTCGACCGCCGCGGTCTGTGTCTGACGTGCGACCTGGTCAGCGCGGTGCTGGCGGCGGCGATCCCCGCGACCCTGGCGCTCGGGTTGGCCGCCCCGCCCGTGATCTACACGGCCACCCTCGGCCTGGCGGCGGTCTCGGCGCTGTTCACCACCGCCAGCACGGCGCTGGTCAAGGAGCGGGTGAACCCGACGCGGCTGGGCCGATTCGGCGCCAACTTCGACATGGCCACCTCGGCGGGCAACCTGCTGTCCACCGCGCTGGGCGGCGTCGCCGTGCAGGTGTTCGGTCCCGAGCCGCTGTTCGCGGTCAACGCCGTGACGTTCGCGGGCTCGGCGGTGTGCTGGTTCCTCATCGGCCGCCGCCACGCGCCCGCGCCCACCCCCGAAACGGCGCCCCGTCCACGCCCCGCCGAGGACCAACGCGGCCCCCTGGCGCGACTCGGCACCCTGTTCGGGCTCACCACCATCATCCTGATGGCGTCCAATGTGCTCATCGTGCTGCTTGTGATCCAGATGTTCCACCAACCGCCCGGGGTGCTGGGCGTGATCGACGGCCTGGCGGGCTGCGGCATGCTGCTCGGCGGGTTCATCTACAAGCGACTGAGCTCGCGCGTCAACGACGTGACACGCGCGTTGGTCGGGTTTCTCGGGCTGTTGGCCGTGATCGGCCTCCAACCCAACATCGGCCCCGTCGGCATGCTGCTGTTCCTGCCTGGCGGCATCGCGTTCGGCCTGTCCAGGGTCGCCTCCCGCAATCTCCTGTTGACCCATCTCGGCTCCGACAGCGCGGGTCGCGACTTCGGGATCATCAACGCCGTCGGCATGGGTTGCGGTGTGGCGGTGACGGTCGCGGTCTCGCTGACGGCTGATCTGATCGCCCCGCGCCACGCGTTCACGGTGCTGGCGATCGTGGTGGTCGCGATCGCCCCCGCCACGGCCGCCTCCCTGCGCCGCGCGCGGGTTCGCGATGTCGCCACGGTCTCGGCCCCCGTCACGGTGACCTCGGGCCGATGACGTCGCCCGAGGCGGTCACCAGGGGGGCTAGGCGAGCTGACAATCGCCGAGTGCCTAAGGAAAGGGATTCTCTCCCAAAATGGCCCCGATGGCACGGTGACTCCACTCGTCCAGCACGTCAGGGTCCGTGCACTCCAGGATTTCGGTGCGTACCGCGTCTGAGATGGGGACGCTGCCCATTTCGAGAACCTCGACCACCGCTGTCGCCTTGCCCTCGGCGCGCAGCCTGGCGTCGATCGCGCTCTGGATTATGTGGTTCGGAATGCTACGGATCATGTGGGTTGGAATGCTACTGACCATGTCTTTCCAATGCTTGTCTGCAGGTGTGGTGTGCCGCTTACCGCAGTGCAACTCAGGCGAAGAGGTCCTCGGCGGACGTTGCTGCGACCGCACGGTCAAACCAGCGATCGAGCGTCTCCAGATCGGTACACGACAACACCCGTTGACGCGTTTCCTCGGAAATCTGGATGCCACGCTGCTCAAGAAGCCGCAGTACGTTCCGTGCGGTCGCTTCTTCGCGGCCTTCCTCGCGCAGCTTGGTAGCGAGCGTGCCCTGAAGCATGTGAGGCGGGACGTTAAGAATCATGTCTCTCCAATGTTTGCGCGCAAGCGTGTCGCCCAAGCCCGCCTCGACGAAATCGAAGAGGACCCCAGCCGTGTCGGGATCCGTCGAGCTCAAGGCCGTGACAAGCGCTTCCAGTATGACAGTGACGCCTGCATCGCGTCGATGTGTGAGCGCGGAAAACACCGCCAGGGTGATGTCGCGACGCGCCGTCTCGGCATTCGTGATGGCGGGGACGTTTTCTGGCCCCAGCACCAACGGCGACACCACCATCGACGCGTGAGCATCGAGACCGATCTCGATGGGACCGCGCGCCCATCTCGTGGTGGCGGCTTTCGACGTCACGACGATCAACGTCACTTGGCAGTGGAACTTCGCGTGCAGGTAGGCGATGTAGTACGGCCAGCTTTCGTACTTCGACCGATCGACATCGGACTGCGACTCGATGGCGAAGATGTGGCGAACACCTTTGGTTTCCGCCATCAGCACCGTGTCGACGCGGCGTTCGATGGGTTCCAGCTCGGTGACGTCGGCGTTGATCACGGTCATCGACTCGGGCTCAAAGCAATCGACACCGAGCAAATCTGTCAAAGCCCGCGACACGAGCGCGTGATCCTTGGTGAATATGCGGTGCAGGGCTTCGTGGGGGGAAGTAACCACATCATCACGCTACTTACAGCAACATAGTGCTCACAATCCACTGTCGCCACAAGTTGCGTGGGTCACATTGGATGGTCCGATTTGTCAGCCCAATCGTCAGGCACCATGGGATCGCAGCGACATAACGATGGGAGCGATCGTGACGCCAAAGCTGGTCATCTTCGACAACGACGGGGTGCTGGTCGACTCCGAGCGACTCTCCAATGTGGTCTTCATGAACCTGTTGACCGAAGTGGGGTTGCCGACCACGTTCGACCAGGCCGTCGAGCGCTACATGGGCAAGCGCACCACCGACTGCGTCGAGGACATCGAGTCCCGCCTGGGCCGAGCGCTGCCCGACGACTTCATCGCCACCTACGAGCGTCGCTGCGCCGAGGTGTTCCAGCGCGAGCTCACCGTCGTACCTGGCGTTCCCGAGTTGCTGGATGCCCTGCGCGCCACGGGAATCCCGTACTGCATCGCCTCGTCGGGCAGCCCCGACGAGATCGCCGTGCGCCTGCGTCTCACGGGGTTGGCCGAACGCTTCGGCGACAACGTCTTCAGCGCTCGCCTCGTGAAGCGCGGCAAGCCCGCCCCCGACCTCTTCGCCTACGCCGCCGACGCGATGGGCGCCGATCCTGGCGACTGCGTCGTCATCGAGGACTCGGTCGCGGGCGTGACGGGTGCCGTGGCCGCGGGCATCCGCGTCATCGGCCACGCGGGGCTTCAGCCGCCCGAGCGCCTGGTCGCGGCGGGTGCGTCCGAGGTCGTCACGGGCATGGACCAGGTGGCGCCCCTGCTGGGCGTGTGACCGCCCGCGCGAGTAACGCCGCTCTCAAATCGTGGGAGCCTGCTCGGCTTCGAGCGGTTGATGACGTAGTGTTCGGCACTGTTATGCGGCGTGTACTGCTTCTTGGTTGCCGCGGCGGGGCTCGATAGCGAGCTGGCTCCCCGTCGCGGAGTTGTTCGTGTGCCGGTTGACGACATTCGTCCCCACCATCAACTTTCCTCACCAAGGAGCCTCGTACTCTCATGTCCTTCGCGACCAAGGTCAAGCGTTACCGTCCGTACCACGAACAGTTCACCGTCGACCTGCCCGACCGACAATGGCCCTCCCGCCGCATCGACTCGGCCCCCGTGTGGTGCGCCGTCGACCTGCGCGACGGCAACCAGGCCCTGATCGACCCGATGTCCCCCGAGCGCAAGCGCCGCATGTTCGAGCTGCTGGTTCGCATGGGCTACAAGGAAATCGAGGTGGGTTTCCCCGCCGCCAGCCAGACCGACTTCGACTTCGTGCGCACCCTCATCGAGCAGGACCTGATCCCCGACGACGTCACCATCCAGGTCCTGGTGCAGTGCCGCGAGCACCTGATCGCCCGCACCTTCGAGTCGCTGCGGGGCGCCAAGCGCGCCATCGTCCACTTCTACAACTCGACGTCCACCCTGCAACGCCGCGTGGTCTTCGGCCTGGACAAGGCGGGCATCACCGACATCGCCACCCAGGGTGCCCGCCTGTGCAAGAAGTACGCCGAGATCGAGACCCCCGACACGGCGATCCGCTACGAGTACTCCCCCGAGTCGTACACGGGCACCGAGCTGGAATACGCGGTCGAGGTGTGCGCGGCGGTCGCCGACGTCATCGAGCCCACCCCCGACTGGCCGCTGATCGTCAACCTGCCCGCGACGGTGGAGATGGCCACCCCCAACGTCTACGCCGATTCGATCGAGTGGATGCACCGCCACCTGCCCCGCCGCGAGTCCATCGTCCTGTCGGTCCACCCCCACAACGACCGCGGCTGCGGCGTCGCCGCCGCCGAGTTGGCCATGATGGCGGGCGCCGACCGCGTCGAGGGCTGCCTGTTCGGCAACGGCGAGCGCACGGGCAACGTCGACATCGTCACCTTGGGGCTCAACATGTTCAGCCAGGGCATCGACCCTGGCATCGACTTCTCCAACATCGACACGATCAAGCGCGCGGTCGAACACTGCAACCAGCTGCCCGTCCACGAGCGCCACCCCTACGCGGGCGATCTGGTCTTCACGGCCTTCTCGGGCTCCCACCAGGACGCGATCAACAAGGGCTTCGCGGCCCTGGAGACCGACGCGGCCGACGCGGGAGTACCCGTGGACGACTTCCGTTGGGAGGTCCCGTATCTGCCGATCGACCCCGCCGACCTGGGCCGCTCCTACGAGGCGGTCATCCGCGTCAACTCCCAGTCGGGCAAGGGCGGCGTCGCCTACATCCTGAAGTCCGAGTACGGCCTGGATCTGCCGCGCCGCATGCAGATCGAGTTCTCGGCGGTCGTCCAGTCCCACACCGACACCGAGGGCGGCGAGGTCACTCCCGAGGCGATGTTCACGATCTTCGAGCGCGAATACTCGGTCGACGAGCAGATCGAACGCCGCCTCACCATCGGCGACCACACCTCCAGCACCCTCGGCGACGGCTCGGTCAACGTCGACGCCGCCGTCACCCTGGACGGCGTGGACCACAAGATCTCGGGCACGGGCAACGGCCCCCTGTCGGCCTTTGTGGACGCGATGGCGACCGTCGGCGTCGAGGTCAACGTCCACGACTACGCCGAACACGCCCTCACCGCGGGCCAGACCGCCCGCGCGGCGGCCTATGTGGAGTGCCAGATCGGCGACGAGACCCTGTGGGGCGTAGGCGTTCATGAGAACATCGTCACCGCGTCGATGCGAGCCGTGGCCAGCGCGATCAACCGCGCGGGGCGCGCGTCCGCCTAGAAGAGAGGTACTTCATGGGCTTCACGCTTCGGGGACCCGTGCTGGAGGGCCAACGGGTGCGGCTGGAACCGTTGACGCGCGGTCATGCCGACGCACTCGCGGCGGCGGGCGAGACCGACCGCGCGGCCTTCGGGCACACCTGGGTACCCACGGCGTCGAACGTCCACTACTACATCGACGAGCTCTTCAAGCTCGCCGACGCGGGCAGGCTGGCGCCCTACGCACAGATCAAGGTCGCGACGGGCCAGGCCGTGGGCGCCACGTCCTTTTGGGACCCACGGTTCTGGCTGTCCGACGACAAGCTGTCGGCCATCGAGATCGGCTTCACGTGGCTGAGCGCTTCGGCACGCGGCACTGGCATCAACACCGAGGCCAAGTACCTCCTGATGCGCCACGCCTTCGAGGAGTGGAACGTCGCGCGAGTCGACATGAAGACCGACGCGCGCAACGCCCGATCCCGTGCGGCCCTCGAGAAGGTGGGCGCGCAATTCGAGGGCGTCCTCCGCAACTGGTCCCGCTCCTGGGCCCCAGGCGAGGACGGCAGGCTGCGCGACTCGGCGATGTTCGCGGTCATCGATTGCGATTGGCCGTCGTGCAAGGCGCGTCTGGAGGGCATGCTCGCCGACGTTCGTTGACGTGTCGCTGGTGGTTTGGCTGCATTGGTGAGGGGCTTGGTCTGCCGTCGCGTCATCTTCCCCAGCGTCGTCGTGGCCTGGCGCGATGTGAGATGGCTGTCGGGTTGCGCTTGGTCGCCTTGGCACGCCGTCGTTTCGTGGACATCGCGCGATACTTCGCCGACAAGTCTCCTGCCCATCCGAGGGTGTGTCTGAAATGGTCGGTGAGTGGCGTGCAGGGCCAGGGCTGGCCACACTCGTGGCACTTGGGTAGGACCCACAGGATCGGGAACAGGCCCAAAGCGATGACGGCCCTGAGTCGCCGTTTGGGCAGGTGTCGTTTCGGGATGTCGAATCGCTTGCCGACTTCGCGGGCACGATCGGCCAGGGGCCCGTGTGGGTACATCAGCCCGAACCTGAGGGTGGGTGCGGTGTCGGGGTCGAAGATGCGCACGTGCACGGGGCCTGTGGGTCCGTGTTCGGTGTAACTGTGGACAGACATGGCCTTTTGATCCCCCTACTGTTGTTCTCGGGCTTGGGTGATGAACGTTTGGGCCTGTTCGAGGTCGGTGGCTGCCGAAAACAGGACACCGAGTGCGTTGGTGATGTGTTCGGATGCGGCGATGATGAGCATCGGGTCGTTGCCGAAACCGATACCTGACCCGAGCTGCGCGATACGGTTTGCCAGTTCCTCGGCGTTACCCGTGTGCATATGTGCCTCCGAGGCCATGGCCACGGCGTTGGCGACGGCTTCGGAGAGTTCGTCGAGTTCAGACACGAGGCAGCGCCTTCGCGAGTTGGCGGCGGGTGCGCCACAAGCCTTGGGCTTGTGTGATCAAGTGCCATCTGACGGCGGGCTCGGACGCCCAGATCCCGTGCGGGAGGGACACTTTCAACACGGGGCGGGTGCTGTCGATGTCCTTGATCGAACCCAGATGCGAGGCGATACCTCGGTGTCCGATCACATCAAGGTGGACGGTGAACGTGCCTTCAATCGTGATGGCGGAGACCTGACGCATGGACGCGGTGAACAGACCTAGCATGATCACCACAGTGGAATCACTCATCGCCCTCACCCTCGTCGTTGTCGGTCGGGTTGTGGTTGGTGCTTGGTTCCTCGGCCGCGTCTGTTGTGGGGGTGTGGTCTGCCGCCCCGTTGTCGGGTTCGGTGTTGGCAGGGGCATGGTCGCCGTGGTGGTAAGGCTCGCGCATGCAGCCTGGTGTGGGGCAGAACAGGGAAATGGGGACGGTGCCTGCTTGGGCGTCGCTGATCAACGCCATCTGGCGGGTGAGTCCTGGAGTGGTTTCTTCGAAGGCCGTCGCGATCTCGATAGCGCGAATACGAGCGTCATGAGGGCCATGAGCACGGTAGGGAAGCAGGACACACCAGATGGTTGCTTCTGCTTGGGCTGCTTCCAAGTTCGCTGCCGAGTGATTCGGTGGATTGGCGGGCTCGGTCCACACCAAGCTCATACCGTCGCGCCCACGATGAGCGAAGGCAGAGTCGACCGTGGTGTACCAGCCGACGGGACGACCGACGTCGAGCAGGACGCAGGAGCCGTCGTTGGCTTGGATCCCTTGGAAAGCCACCCGTGCGCGTGGCCCGTCTGCGGTGTCGGTGAACTCGCAGAACGCGAAACGACGCCCCCGCTGCGAACGCGCAGCGGTAGCGAGTTTCGCCTGCATAGCCACGTCGTGGCAGATGGGTGCGGGCGGTGGCGGGTCCTCATTGGGTTCGAGGAATTCGACGTCGCAGGTACGAAGAAGCATGGGCTATTTCCCTTCTGGGTTGGTGAATCTGAAGGTGTGTTCAGCCTGGTTAAGGCTGGGTTCAGCAAGACCGTTCTAGGCTCGAATTAGGCGTGGAGGCTGGAGGACCCCAGCCCCAAATTCCTATGTGGTCTCGTCGTGCGTGTTGGGTGGGGCGGGCGCGCGGGCACGAGACGGTGCTTTCGGGTGCAGGACGAAGAGAACCCGTACAGCACCACCTCGGTGCGGTGGAGGAAAACCCACGCAACCCGCCCCACCTGCGCGCAACTCACCTCACGAGGGCATGCGCGACTTGTGGAAAAGACTGTGGAAAGTGCGGGCGTCAGCGCTGAACAGGAATCGCCAACGGCGGGTCATCGGGACGATGACGCACGCAGCCGTTGACGGGGCAGTGCGCGCCAGGCACGCGACGCCGCAGTTGACGCGGAAACGACGGATCGCTCGCAGCCCTATGGGTGGCGATCAACCACCACACCTCCACCCGAAGACGGTGGATCGCGGCAACCACGAGGTCCTCACCACACACCCCAGCAGGCAGCGGGTGCGACAATGGGCAACGTTCGGTTATCTCCTCCACGAGGAGACCTCCGTTCTTTAGGACCGAGGCGGGGACAAGGTCGCCAAACTTTGCGTACCCGCCTCGGTCG
>NZ_DASQPW010000318.1:0-8582 GCF_035643755.1 Stackebrandtia sp.
GCCCGTCGGACGGCCCGTGTCCGCGCCGCCTGGCGGCCGTCCCGTCTCGGGGCCCCCCATCTCGGGCAGCCCCTTCTCGGGCCCGCCGATCTCGGGCGTCCCCGGTTCGGGCAGCCCCTTCGGCCCCGTGTCCGGTTCCCCGTTCTCGGGCGGCCCCACCGGGCGCCCGCTGTCCGGGGCCCCGACGTCGGGCACGGTTTACGGCCAGGTCGTCTCCGATCAGGCGCCGACCATGGTCCCCACCATCGGACGCCCCGTGGATGCCTTGCGTCCCAAGGGTTTCCACGCCAGCAGCAAGGCGCTGGAGCTCATGGTGACCCCCGCGCCGCCCTCGGGCCTGGTGCTGGGCCGCGACGCCGAGCAGAAGCCCGTCGTCGCCCCGCTGTTCCGTCCCGAGGCCGTCAAGGCCGCCGTGATCGGCGGCGCGTTCGCCGCCCGCCTGGTGGTCTTCCGCGCCCTGGCCGTGGGCGCCCGCGTCGCGGTGTGCACCACCCGCCCGCAGGTCTGGGAGGGTCTCGGCCCCGCCGCGACGGGCCGCGAGGACCGGCTCGCCGTGCTGCACGGCGACCGCCCCGTCACCGTCGACGCCAATCCGCACTCCCCGGCGCTGTACGTCTACGACGTCGGTGAGCAGGGCACGTCCACCACGCCGATCCTCGGCCCGTGGCGCACCCAGCTGACCATCCTTCCCCGCCTGACCATGTACGGCTCCCAGGCGGTGGAGGACGCGCATCTGACGATCCTGCAACGCATCGACGCCGACGAGGCCGCGGCCGCGCAGGCGGGTCTGCGGGTCAGCGCCGACACCGCGAACCTGTTCCAGATGCTGTACGACGACATGTTCGCGATGCTGCGGGTCGGCGCCAAAGAGCGCTACGTGTGGGCCAACGCCACGTCGATCGAGAAGCAGATGTTCGGCGAACCCACCCGCGACTACTGACGACAACGCTGAAGGGGCCCGACGGTGTGATCCGTCGGGCCCCTTCAGCGTGTGAAGGCTATTGGGCCGCCCAGTTGTCGAGGTACTTCTTGGCGATGTCCTTGGAGTACCCGGCGACCTGCCGCTCCGAGGCCGCGCCATTGTAGACCGACACCCGGATCTCCAGGAACACGTTGTCCCGGTAGACATTCAGGCTGTAGTCCACGGTCTTGCTCTTGGCGTCGGGCTTGCGAACCACCGCGAAGCCGCCGCTTTCCACGTTGCTCAGCTTCGTGAAGGTCTGCAGGTCGGCGTGCTGCTTCACCGCGTCCTTCGACTCGCTGGCGGCGTCGTCGAAGGCGTTCTTGGCGCCCGCGTCCCGGCGATACACCTCGGAGTTGGCCTGGATGTCGCCGCCCTTGCCCGCACCGCCGAAGGCCATGTCGCAGTGTTGCTGGCTGGAGTGCTCCTGCTTTTCGGTCGTGTCCTGCTGCTTGGTCAGCTTGGCGCCGTTGATGACCGACTTCATCGGCGAGGTGTCCAATGGGGAGCAGGGCTTGTCGAGCGTCGCGAAGGCCGGCCCCGACTTCGCGTCGCTCCCGCCGCCGCTGACCAGGTACCACACGCCCCCGACCAGCGCCACCACGACGACGATCACGATGGCCGCGAGCCCCAGCCGAGCGCCGATCGAGGCCTTCTTGGCCCGCCGCCGCTTGCGGTACTTGGAACGGTCGTCGGCGGTCTCGCGGTCGACGTCGAACGACTCCTCGTCGAAGGCGCCGCGTGCGTCCCGGGGAACGTAACCAAGCTTCTCGATCTTGCGGGTGTTCTCCTCGAACGACCACTCGCCGTCGTCCTGCTCGGCGTCGGAGTCCTCGGGTTCACCGCCGGGCGCCCAGCCGCCACCGGTGTGCGGTGCGGGACGGGGCGCCTGCCCGGGCCCGGTACCCGGCGCGGGCCGCGGCGACGGCATGGAGGGACCACCGTAGTTTCCGGGACCGTCCTGCGGGGGACGGTAATCTCCGCGGCCGGGTGGGGCCGAACGGCGTCCGTAAGGGTCCTCATTGTATGGTCGCCGGTCAGTCACTGATGTACCTCTCTCTTCACGACCAATCGATGCGGGGGGCGATAACGTCTCGATCGCTGACTCCGCAGCGTATCGGGCCGTCGAAAGCCCGCCGCGCCAGGTCCCGCCGGGGTACTACTTCTTGGCCTTGTCCAGCACGCTCTCGGCCACGGCCTTCGCCGAGTCCTCGATGCCCGAGGCGGCGCTTTCGGTCACGTACATCTGGACGTAGCCGGACAGGTTGCCGTCCTGGAACACGAACACGACGCCCTTGCTTCCCGACGAGGCCGAGTAGCAGCCGGAACCCGAACCCAGGTATCCCTGCTCCCAGCTGCCCGACACGTCGGAGCCGCTGCACCCGGTGAACTGGGAGGACTTGTCGGAGTCGTACTCGGTCTTGGCGCTGTCGACGGTGCCCTCGACGTAGACCGTCATCGAGAACAACCCGAGGACCGAGTAGTCGCTGTTGTTCATCGTGCCCGAGCAGTAGCTGTTGCTGGTGTCGCCGTAGGTGGACGTGGTCCCGGTCGGCGTCGAACCGAAGTCGACCATCGCCTTCACCGTGGACAGGTCGATCTGGCTGCACGGGTCGCTGCCCAGCGCCTGGTATTTGGCGTCGTCCTTGCTTCCGCTGGTGGAGTTGACGACGATGACCACGACGATCGCGACGAAGATGAGCAGCACCACCACGCCGGCGGCGATGCCGCCGATCAGCAGGCCGCTGCTGGACTTCTTCGCCGGCGGCGGGGTGAATCCCGGGGCCGGGCCGTAGGCCGGTGCGGGGGGACCGTACGCCGGGGGAGGAGGGCCGGTGACCGGGGGACCGCTGATGGGCGGGGCGCTCGTCGGACCGTAGCTGGGGGGCGGCGGGGTGGCCGGGGATCCCTCCAGCTCGTACTGGACACCCTCGTACGGCGAGGCCTCGTCTTCCGAAGACTTCTTGTCGTCCGACGACGGCGCGGGCCCCGACAAACCAAACGGCGAGTTGACGTCGCCGCCCGGCCAGCCGTCACCACCGGGCTGGTTGGATGGTGGCTGGTACGGGCCGGTCATCGCGCTTTCTCCTTTGCGTTGGCGACGGTGGATGCCTGACTGGGACAGTACCGCCCGCATGGTCGGCGGACGCTACTGCCGTCCGGGTCGATCAATTCGCGAGCTTGCCCATGGTGTTCTCGAGGAGGTCCTTGGCGACGCTGTCGGCCTTGTCGCCCCAGCCGACCTCGTATCCGTAGATGGACACCGACATCGCGAGGTTTCCGTCCTGTATGTACAGACCGTAGGTCAGCGTGCTGGTGCCGGGAGCGCCCGCGGACATGCCCTGCTCCCACTTTCCGGACACGTTCTTGTCCGGGGTGGTCGAGGCGGTCGACATCATCGACTTGTAGTCGCTGACCGCCGAGTCCTTGTCGGCGAAGGTGTCGGCGTTGACCGTCAGCGAGATGGAGTCGTAGTTGGAGTCGGCCAGCGACACGATGCACGACATCATGCCGGAGTTCGCGTCGGAGCCGGGAGTGGTGATGTTCGACGGCGCCGAGGACTCCTCGAACCCGCCGGACTTCACGTCGGTCAGGTCGACGTCGTCGCAGAACTGGCTGGCGAACTTGTACTTGGCGCCGCCGGAGTCCGCGCTGCTGGACGAGTCGCTGCTGTCGCTGGAACCGGAGGCCGAGTCGCCCCCGTCGTCCTTGCTGCCGAAGACGCCGGTGGCGATCAGCACGGTGACGACGACGCCGAGAATCACCACGGCGCCGACGATCCCGCCGATGATCCACCCGGCTCCGTTGCTCGACTTGGGCGGCGGACCCATCGGCATCATCCCGCCGGGAGGCGGCATGCCCGGTCCGCCGGGCGGACCGTAGGCGGGCGGGGCGCTGTAGGGACCCGGAACCCCGCTGGCGGGCGCCGCGTACGGGTCCTGCTGCGGGTATCCCGGTTGCGCGTAAGGATCGGGGGGCGGAAGCTGGTTCCCATCGGGCCATCCGGCGCCGCCGGGGGGCGGCTGATTCGGGTCTCCACCCGGCCAGCCGTCAGCACCGGGTTGACCGGGAGGGGGCGGGTAGGTCATCTCGGGCTCCTTGCGGGTGTCCGTTTATCAAAGGTCTTTGGGGCGGGCATCCTCCAACGCCGCGCACAGGCACACGCGGACGCTGAACGCACCGCGCGCCTCATTATTGATAATGCCGCACGGTGAACACGACCGGAAGGCGAGGTTTATTCCGATCCCATAACGTCTAGCGTGGATTGACTCACGTCCAGCAGGAGCTTCGGCGCGTCGGATTCGCAGCTCAGGCCCTTGCCGGAGATCAGGACGGTCAGCGACAGCACCGCGTTGCTGGCGCGCACGTGCGATCGGCACACCTGGGGCGAGGCGTGCGGGGCCACCATCACCGTCGCGGCGGCGTCGCCGGTCTGCTTGGACTTGGAAACCTTGTAGCCCTTGGCCTTTTCGGCGTCGAGCTGGCTGGTGAAGATCTCGGTGGCGTCGTCGACGTCGGAGGCGACCCGGGCCTCGGCGTTGAGGGTGACCGTCAGGTAGTCGGTGGATCCGTCGCCGGAGGCCATCGGCACCGAGCAGGTGAACACGGCCGGGTCCTGTTTGACGTCCGAGGTGGCGTCGCGCTTGTCCTCTTTGGGGGTCAGCTTCTTGAACGCCTTGGTGTCCACCGACTTGCAGAAGTTCTTCACGCGGCTGGCGTGGTACTTGCCGGTCTCACCGCCGTGGTTGGTGGACATCCACCACACGACGACCCCGGCGACGGCCAGCAGCACGGCCACGACCACCAGCAACACGCCGGCCTTGAACGCGTCGGAGCCGCGCGCGATGCCGCGATGCGCACCACGATGACCGCCCGGGCGACCCCCGCCGGACGGCGTTTTCGGCTCGATACCCTGGACAGTTATGAGCGTGACCTCCGTTTATCCGCAGCTCGAACTGCTTCTTCCCCAAGTGGCTAAGCCTATCCAGTACGTCGGCGGGGAGCTAGGCGCCGTCGCGACGGATTGGGACGCCGCACGGGTGCGCTGGGCCCTGATGTATCCCGACGCGTACGAGGTCGGCGTTCCGAATCAAGGTATTCAAATACTTTATGAGGTGCTGAACGAGCGCCCCGACGCCATGGCCGAACGCACCTACGCGGTGTGGCCCGACCTCGAGAAGCTGATGCGCGACAACGGCGTCCCGCAGTTCACCGTGGACGCGCACCGACCGGTCGCCGCCTTCGACGTCTTCGGTGTGTCCTTCGCCACCGAGATGGGCTACACCAACCTGCTGACCGCCCTCGACCTCGCGGGCATCCCCCTGACCGCCGCCGACCGCACCGACGATCACCCGATCGTGGTGGCCGGCGGCCACGCGGCGTTCAACCCCGAACCCATCGCCGAGTTCATCGACGCCGCCGTCCTCGGCGACGGCGAGGAGGCCGTGGGCGAGATCACCGACATCGTCCGCGACTGGAAGGACGCCGGCAGCCCCGGCGGCCGCGACGAACTGCTGCTTCGCTTGGCGCGCACCGAAAGCGTCTACGTCCCGCGCTTCTACGACGTCGACTACCTCGACGACGGGCGCATCCAGCGCGTCGTGCCCAGCCGCGCCGACGTCCCCTTCCGGGTGCACAAGCGCACCACCATGGACCTCGACGCCTGGCCCTACCCCAAGAAACCGCTGGTGCCGCTGGCCGAAAGCGTCCACGAGCGCTACGCCGTGGAGATCTTCCGCGGCTGCACCCGCGGTTGCCGCTTCTGCCAGGCCGGGATGATCACCCGCCCGGTGCGGGAACGCTCCATCACCACCATCGGGGAGATGGTGGAGACCGGCATCGAGGAATCCGGCTTCAACGAGGTCGGCCTGCTGTCGCTGTCCAGCGCCGACCACTCCGAGATCGCCGACGTCTGCTCCGGCCTCGCCGACCGCTACACCGGCGAGAACGTCTCGCTGTCCCTGCCGTCCACCCGGGTCGACGCGTTCAACGTGGACCTCGCCAACGAGCTGTCCCGCAACGGACGCCGCAGCGGCCTCACCTTCGCCCCCGAGGGCGGCAGCGAACGCATCCGCCGCGTCATCAACAAGATGGTCTCCGAAGACGACCTGATCAACACCGTCGTCACCGCCTACGGCAACGGCTGGCGCCAGGTCAAGCTGTACTTCATGTGCGGCCTGCCCACCGAGACCGACGAGGACGTCGTGGGCATCGCCGACATGGCGCACAAGGTGATCAAGGCCGGGCGCCAGGCCTCGGGCAACCGCGACATCCGCTGCACCGTCTCCATCGGAGGGTTCGTCCCCAAACCGCACACCCCCTTCCAGTGGGCCGCCCAGGCCGACCCCGAGACCGTCGACCGGCGCCTCAAGCTCCTCAAACAGGCCATCAACTCGGAGAAGTCGCTGGGCCGCGCCATCGGCTACCGCTACCACGACGGACGGCCCTCGCTCATCGAGGGACTGCTGTCGCGCGGCGACCGCCGCGTCGCCGACGTGATCCGCCGCGTCTGGGAAGAAGGCGGACGCTTCGACGGCTGGAGCGAACACTTCTCCTACGACCGCTGGGTCGGCGCCGCCGCGGCCACCCTTCCCGCCCACGGCGTCGACCTCGCCTGGTACACCACCCGCGAGCGCGACGAGAACGAGGTCCTGCCCTGGGACCACCTCGACTCCGGCCTCGACAAGGAATGGCTGTGGTCCGACTGGCAGGACTCCACCGCCGAGGTCGAGCAGGACGACTGCCGCTGGACCCCGTGCTTCGACTGCGGCGTCTGCCCCTCCATGGACACCGAGATCCAGATCGGCCCCACCGGCAAGAAGCTCCTGCCGCTGAGCGTGGTGGGGCAGCGATGAGCCGCAAGGAACCCGACCAGCAGGCCCCGGTCGTGCAGCGGGTGCGGGTGCGCTACGCCAAGCGCGGCCCGCTGCGTTTCACCTCACACCGCGACTTCGCCCGCGCCCTGGAACGCGCGGTCCGCCGCGCCAAGCTCCCGATCGCCTACTCCTCGGGCTTCCACCCCCACCCCCGGATCTCCTACATCGCCGCCGCACCCACCGGCGTCGCCAGCGAGGCCGAATACGCCGAACTGGCGCTGCGCGACCGGATGGGGCCCGACGACCTCCTCAAGGCCCTGGACGCCGCGCTGCCGCCCGGCCTCGACATCACCGAGGCGATCGAGGCGCACACCTCCGGCCTCGCCGACCGCATGGAGGCGTCGGCGTGGCGCATCGAGCTGCCCGGCGTCACCGTCGAGGTGGCGAACGCGGCCGTGGAGGCGTTCCTGGCCGCCGAAACCGTGACCGTGACCCGCCTGACCAAGAAGGGCGATCGGGCCTTCGACGCCCGCGCCGCCGTGGTCCACGCCTCGGTGAGACCGGTTGCCGGGGGAGACGGCGAACGGTATGCCATACTCGACCTTGTCGTGCGGCAGGTGACACCTGCGGTACGGCCCGATGACGTCTTGTCTGGGTTGTCGCTGGTAGCCAGTCTTGTGCCGCCGGTGCCACCCCGAGTCACCCGGCTTGCACAGGGGCCGCTGACGGAGTCCGGTGACATCACCGACCCACTCCGCGCGGATCGCGAACACCCAAGTGTCGGTGCGGGAGAATGATCGCCTGACCGGCGGACGCCGGGACGTCGTCGTGTAGACCGCCGTAAAGGCGCGTCCGGTTCTAGGGGTGTTTGGAACCGGACGTTGAGGACTTAGGTGGCATCCTCCGGGGTGCCACCGGCTGACTAGCCGCGCCCGTGTGGCTGCGCAGTGACGCGTACTCGCGTCGCGCGCCCGGGCTCGGCGGAAAACGGAGTGGATTTCCACATGCAGGACGACGAAACGAATAGCCAACGGGTGCAGCCCGCACCCATCCTTTTCGTAGCACCCCCTACCCCCGCGCCGGTCGCCCGACCGGCCGAGGCCGACAGCTCCGGTGACACCGGCGAAGGCGGCCGCGCGCCCCGGCGCCGGGTGCGGAGCAACCGCAACAAGGCCGAGAGCGAATCTGCCGCCACCGACGGCGCCGAAACGCCCGGTTCCGAGACCCCGGCGGTCCGGCGTCGCACCCGACGCCGCTCCACCGAAACCACCGAGGCCGAGACCGAGACCAACGACGGCGGCGACAGCTCGTCCCAGGACGACGCCGACGACGACGAGGCGGGTCGCGGCCGACGCGGACGGCGGGGCCGCCGCGGCCGTGGCCGCGGCAAGGGCAACGGCGCCGACGGTTCCGGCGACCCGGACTCCGACGGCTCCGACTCCGACGACAGCGCGGGCTCCGACGCCGACGGCGTCACCCGCCGCCGCCGGCGCCACCGCAAGCGCGCCGGCTCCGACTCCTCCGACGCGCCCAGCGAGGACGGCCAGACCGAGGTCGTGGTCAAGGTGCGCCGCGCCCGCGAATCCAGCGGCGACGACGTCCAGGGCCTGTCCGGCTCCACCCGCCTGGAGGCCAAGCGGCAACGCCGCCGGGAGGGACGCGGCCAGCGCCGCACCCGCCCCCAGGTGCTCAGCGAATCGGAGTTCCTGGCCCGGCGCGAGTCGGTGGCCCGCACCATGGTGGTCCGCGGCTACGGCGACAGCACCCAGATCGCCGTCCTGGAGGACGGGCTGCTCGTCGAGCAC
>NZ_DASQPW010000319.1:0-6099 GCF_035643755.1 Stackebrandtia sp.
CGGGTCGGGGGTGGGTGTGGGTGGTGGTGTCAGGTCTGGTGGTGTGAACGGGGAGCTCACCTCGACGGGTATCGGGGGCGGTGGGGTCAGGGGCGGGGTGTGGGGCGGGGTGTGGGTGCTGGGGGTGGCGCCTTGGGCGACGATGAGTTCGGGTTGTTCGATGACGGTGGGGGCTTGTCCGGTGGCGTGGTGAAGCATGGTCGCGGCCAAGGGCATACGACTAGCCCCACCCACCAAAAACACCCCCGCGATGCGGTCGCTGGACAGTTTGGACGCGTGGATGACAGCCTTGGTGACGTTGACCGCGCGTTCCAACAGCGGCCGGGTCAGGGCCTCCAGTTCGTCGCGGGTCACATGGGCGGAGGTGTTCACCAGCGGTATCGGCAACTGGGTTTGAACCGTACGCGACAGGGCCTCTTTGGCCATGCGCACGTCGTCGTACAACAAGCGCCGTGCCGCCCGCTCGGCGGTGCCGTGCGAGGTCATGAGATGCCCCCACGCGGGATCGTCGCCGAACCGCGCACCCAGGTGGTCGATGAGGGCATGGTCGACATCAACACCACCCAAATCGGCCAGGCCATCCACCGCCAACACCTCGAACCCCGTCGAGGTGCGGGCCACCACCGAGGCATCAAAAGTGCCGCCTCCCAGGTCATACACCACCACCGCGTCACCGACATTGACGCGATGGTGCAGCGCTCGGGTGAAGTACACCGCCGCGGCCACCGGTTCGGGGATGAGGTCCACCGTGGCGAAACCCGCCCGCTGCGCCGCGGTCTCCAACACCAACCTGCGCGTCGGGCCCCACGTGGCGGGATGCGTCAAGACCACCGAGCCCGGGACCTGACCAGCGACGCGCTGGGCCTCCGAAGCTACCCGCGACAACACCGCCACGAACAGGTCGACCACAGCAATGTCGTTGCCCCCCAACAACACACTGCCGTCATCGATGCGACGCTTCGGGTTCGGTTCGAAACGGGTCGCGTCGATACGAGCGGCGTTGACCGCGTCACGGCCCGTCAACACACTCCCGTCGGCCTCGACATACACACTCGACGGCATGACAGGAGAACCATCAAACAAGACCGGAGCCACCCCACCATCCGACCGCGACAAAACCGCGACCGTATGCGACGTACCAAAATCCACACCAAGACTCGTCACAGACACCGCCACACCATATCCACACACACACCAACATCAATCCCCAGGCAACACCCACCGGGCGTGACCTACCAACCCCGCCACAGGTCACGCCACCAGGCGACGGGCGAACCGAACACCGAAGGCGATCAGGCGGGTCGGGCGGCCCCGCATGGTCGTCAGTTGACCCGCGAAGCCGCGCGCGGTGATCCGCACCTCGCCGCTGACGCGCGCGCCGTCGGGGTGGACCGCCAGCACCCGCATCCGGGTGGTGTCGCGCCAGATCCGCCAGGGCCGTCCCGTCACGGTCTTGACGCCGTACACCCGCACCGGCCCCGCCTGGATGCGGTACCACATGCGGCGTTGGCCGCGATATCTCACCAGGGCGGCGAAGCTGCCGCCGCTGACGGAGAACCGTCGCCCCTCCAGGTCGACGGCGCCGCCGGTCACGGTGCCGTGCAGGCCGTCGCGGTCGCCGACGCGCGAGTTCACGCGGATGCTCAGTTTGGACAGCCGCAGTCGCGGCCCGGCCATGGTCTCGGTGAATGTCACCTCGTCCGGCATGGATTCTCCTCATCGGACACCGCGTCGAGCCCGGACGTCTTGACCTCGCGCACCTTGGGCACCCGGCGGGACAGGAAGTCGGTGGTCGCGGCGATCGCGGCCGGGCCTTGCGGCCACACCTCCAGGTCGACGCCGTGGCGGCTGCCCGCGCATGTCACCAGCGATGTGACGGTGGGTTGGCGGGACGCCCACGCCACCAGGTCGTCGTCGGCGACGTACTTGTCCTGGGAGGGGTCGGCGGCGATCACCTGCACCGGGATTCCCGACGGCAGCGGATCCGACCGGGCCGCCCACGCCTCGGCCAGCAGCCGCGCCACGAAGACGGGGTTGAGCAGCGGGGTCACCGGGTCGGGCGGCCCGCCGGTCGGCGGGCGCTTGTCGTGGGTGAGGGTCTGGTGCCGGACGATGCCGTCGCCGCCGGTGGCCAGGCGCGGCGCGATCGCGGGCGTCAGCAGCACCGCCGCGCTGGGCCGCCGGTCCAGTGCCGCGAGCTGATCGTGGTCTTGCAGGAGCCGGGTCACGACCAGGCCGCCGAATGACCAGCCCGCGACGATCAGCGGGCGGGATGGGTTGGCCAGGCCGTGATCGAGGACGGCGACCAGGGCGGCCAGGTCGGACTGGGTCCAGGTGTCGATTCCGCGGGTCGTGGTCTCGCCGTGCGAGGGCAGGTCCGGCGCGATGACGTGCAGGCCCGCCTTCGCCCACGCCGCGAACAGCGCCGCGTGGTTGTCGGCGCGGTCGGCGTGGCCGTGCACGAAGATGACGTCGCCGACGGCGTGCCTGGGGGTGCGTTCGATCACCCGCACCCGCCCGGGTTCGCCGTCGCGCAGGCGGTCGGCGCTCAGCCAACGCTGTGTCAATCCTTGGCGGTCACCCGATAGCGGCGTCGCGCGGCCGAAGTGGACTTTGTCGGCGGTGACGGGGCCGACCCGGATCGGCAACGCCAGCAGCCCCGCTGCCAGGACGGTGATCACCGCGACGGCCAGGCGGCGTCTGTTCATCGAAACCTCTCGATCAGGCGTGCCGCGGCGCGATCGGCGATCGCGGCGATCGCCAGTGATGGGTTGGCGCCCAAAGCGGTGGGGGCGAGCGAACCGTCCAGTACATACAGTCCATCGTGGTATCCGCCGTCGGGGTGATACACGGCCCCAAGGGAATCCACCACGCCGTGGTCCACGTCGTCGGCGGCCGGGCAGCCGCCCAGGGGATGCACCGTGATGGGCACCGGGCGGGGCGGGCGCACCGGGCGGGCCCGGTGGCTGCGGGCCAGGTCGTCGAGCAGGTGCGTGCGGATCTGATCCAGCGGGATGCACGGGTCGCGGGCGACGGTGAGCCGTCCGTGGGAGTCCAGGCTGGCGGTGCCGTGTGGACAGTCGGCGCCCATGGCCAGCCACACTCGGCTGTCGGCCAGGGCGGGTGCCCGCAGTCCCAGCGCGCCGGGCAGTCGGCGCGCCAGCGCGGAGATCGCGCGGGCCGCGGCGCCGCCGACCGCCGAGGGGATCGCGCCGTCCTGCAACAGGACGCGTTCGTCGGACGCGCCGACCACGGCCGTGGTGGTGATGGTCGGTCCCGTCGGCGGGGCCGTGTGACGGTCCCCCGGCGCGTACGCCACGCACCAGTCGTCGCCGTTGCCCGACAGCCTGGTGCCCAACGCGTCCGACAGCGGCAGGCCGTCGCGCCGGGCCCGCAACAGCAGCTCGGTGGTGCCCAGAGTCCCGGCCGACAGCACCAGCACGCGCGCGTGAATCGTCAACGCCCGCGTCGCGCCGTCGCGGCGGTGGAGCGCCTCCAGCTGCCAGCGGCGCCGGGTGCCGGGCCGCAGCCCGGTGACCTCGATGCCGGTGCGGATCCGGGCGCCCTTGGCGGCGGCGTCGCGCAGATAGTTGGTGGTGAGGGTGTTCTTGGCGCCGACATTGCAGCCGGTGACGCAGTTTCCGCACCCGGTGCAGGCCGGTGATTCGCCGTCCACGGTGTTGATGGCCAGCGGGGGGCGCTCCAGCGGCAGGCGGTGCGTCTCGGCGAACGAGCGCAGCGCGTCGGCCTTGGCGGCGGCGTGCGGCCAGGGCCGCGAACCCAGCCGCTCCATGACCGCGACGTAGTGGTGGTGCAGGGTCTCGCCGTCGAGCGCGGCGGGCCAGATCCGGCGGTTCTGTTCCACGGTGTCGAAGACCTCGTCGTCGGGAGGGATGGTGACCCCGGCGTAGATCTGCGACCCGCCTCCCAGCACATTGGACACCAGGATGTCCAGGTCCCGCCCGGCGCGCAGGTCGTACATGCCCATGGGGTGGGACCGGGTGCGCATCTCGGCCAGGACCTGGGCGCCGGTGCGCGGGAATCCGCCGGGGGCGATCTCGCGTCCTCTCTCGACGATCAGGAGGCGGTCGCCGAGCGCCTCGGCCAGGCGCGCGGCGGTGACGGCGCCTCCGAAGCCGCTGCCGACGACCACCGCCTCGGCGTCGAGTGTGTCGGTGTCGGTGGTCATCGCGACTCCTGTTCGGCGGCGCGCACCATGTCGGCGGCGGCCTTTTCGGCGAGGGTGAAGATCGCCAGGGCCGGGAACATCGCGGGGATGCGCGGGAACACCGAGGCGTCGACCACCCGCAGGTTCGCGGTGCCGTGGACGAGGAATCGCCGGTCGACGACGCTGCGGTCGTCGCGGCCGGAGCCCATCGGGTTGCTGCACGAGGCGTGGTGTCCCCAGGCTTCGGCGCGGACGAAGTCGGCGAGCCGATCGCTGTCGTCGCCGAGGTCGGGGCCGGGGAAGATCTCGGTCCCCTTGTTCTGGTCCAGCCAGGTGAGGGTCTCGGCGCGCCGGTTGACGCGGCGCGCGAAGGACAGTCCATGCACGACGGCCTCGAGGTCCTCCTTCCCGCCGTGTCCGTCGTCGAAGTAGCGGAAGTTGATTTTCGGCGGCCGGGTGGGGTCGGCGGAGGCGAGCCGGACGGTGCCGGTGCGGTTGCGGCTCCAGCCCTTGAGCACCGCCCACGTCCAGTAGTTGTGGCGGGACAGTCCCTTTTGGGCGAATCCGGGGGCGTAGCCCTCGAATCTGCTGGGCGAGCCGAACACGAAGACCTCGGGGTGGTCGGCGCCCGGCACGGTCAGCTTGGCGCCGATGACGATGCCGTTGCTGCGGTACACGGCGTTGGTGGGGTCGCGCCGCCACTGCCGGGCGCAGGCGTCATCGTCGTCGAGCAGGTCGCAGTCGGCGGCGATGTCGAAGTCCTTGTCGTGCCTGGTGACCACGCTCATCTCGTAGCGGTCCTGCAGGTTGGTGCCGACCGCCGGGATCGGCACGACGCAGTCGATGCGGTGGCGGCGCAGCTCGTCCGGGTCGCCGATGCCCGACAGCATCAGCACCTGCGGGGAGTTGAACGCCCCGCCGCTGAGCACCACCTCGCGGTCGACCTTGACGTGGTGCCGGGTGAACCCGGCGTGGGCGCGGTGGTCGGGGGAGGCGCGGTACAGGTGGTGGCCGTGGCGGAACGTCACCGACGTGGCCACCTGGGCTCCGCTTGTGGTGCAGCTGAACCCGATGCGCTCGACGAGGGCGTTGGTCTGGATGGTGAGCTTGCCGGGGTGTCGCCTGGCGACGTCGAGGAGCAGTTCCCGGGTCCCGCGCCTGCGTCCGTCCTTGGTGGACTGCGTGATGAGGTACAGGCCGTCGCGGTCGGCCTCGACGAGCGCCGGATCGGTGGCGTCGGGGACGGCGCCGGTGACGGCCAGGGTGTTGAGGTCGATGTCGGTGCCCGGCCGCGGTACGGGTACTCCGCTCTCGACGGCGGCGGCGGTCACCATGCGGGCCACCCCGCGGTCGCGCAGCAGCAGGCTCGGCGGCACCTCCTCCATCGGCAGCCACGAGCGCACCCGCCGCGCGTGCTCGGCCATCGGTTCGGGGCCGAAGCGCGGGTCACCCGTCACGCGTGCGAGGTGTTCCCAGTCCTGGTCGGGCGGCGCGGTCATCAGCATCGCGTAGTGGGCGGTGCAGCCGCCGATCGTCGAGGCGCGCGGATACAGCACGCCGTCGGTGTCGGGTTGGAACGCGCGTCCGTGGGCGGCGCGGTCGGTGTAGTGCCGCACGGAGAAGTCCCAGCTCATCCGGGGGTTCGACGAGGCGCGCAGGTGGTAGGCGGGGATCTGGTACAGCTCGCGCGGGACGGTGCCGCTTCCGGCCTCCAGCACCAGAACCCGGTGCCCGGCCTCGGCGAGCCGGGCCGCCACGGGGGCGCCGCCGGCGCCCGAGCCGATCACGATGTAGTCGTAGCCGTCGGCCAGGTCGCGGGGGTCGCGGTCGGGGAACTGGGCGAATCCGTCGGCGGCGTCGGCGGACGCCGGGTTGGGGCGCGTCGCGGCCCAGGCCGCCATGCCCAGTCCCCCGGCGGCGACGGCGCCCTG
>NZ_DASQPW010000320.1:0-36576 GCF_035643755.1 Stackebrandtia sp.
CCCGCCGCGGTGGAAGACATCGACAATGCCCGCAAACTCTGCGGCCTATGCGGGCATCTGCCGCTGGCGCTGCGTGTCGCGGCTGCCAATCTGGCGACAAACCCCGACGTGACGTTGGCTGAGTACGCTACCGAGCTCGACAGTGGGTCGCGATTGGCCAAGTTCAAGATTGGCGATGACCCCAGTGCCAATCTGACTACAGTCTTTCACTCCTCATATCGAGTGCTCAGCCTGAACACACGCCAGATTTTCCTCCACTTTGGTTTGATTCCAGGCGAAGACTTCACTGTGAGCCTTGCGGCTTCACTGGTGAGCATGGATTGGAATGTCGTTGAAGTCGCGTTGAGGCGGTTGGAAACTGCGCATCTCATAGAGCAGCATCAGCCTGGCCGCTTTCGTCTCCATGACCTGGTGCGGCTCTTCGTTCGCGAGTTGGCGTCGAGGGAGCTGGCGGAGCCACAACAGGAAGCGGCGGTGGACCGCCTTATTGAGTGGTACGGAGACAGGTCAAATCCGCGATTGCCAGAGTTCGACAACATCTTGGCCGCCTGTGAATCGCTGCAACGCCATCCACACTTGTGGAAGCTTGTGAACGCACTTGGGGCGATCGCAAACACTGGGGGCGACTTTCAGAGGGCTCGTCACTTCGCCGACATCGCGTTGAGTGCGGCTGAATCTAATAAGGACGTTGAAGGTCAGGTCTATTCGCTGGACGCACTCGCGTCGTTCTCTCGAGCTGCGGGAGACCACGAGAAATCGGTTGACTTCCGCAGAGCAGCCGCGAACCTGCTTCCACACATTGATAACGATGAACTCGAAGGAAAAATCAGCAACAACCTTGGAAATTCTCTGCAAGGCCAAGGCAATCTTCGCGAATCCGTCTATCACCTGAACCATGCAGTGAAGGTCGCCCACGCGAGCAATCTCGACCAGCTGTTGATTGTGAGCCTGGGGAACCTTGGTGGAGTGCTGTGTTCAATGGGGCGATTCGATGAAGCGTTCGTTGCGACATCGAGGGCCCTAAAATTGGTGGAGCGAAGGGATGATCTCGCCTATATTCGTGCGCTCTTCACCATCACGCGCGGGTTGGTATTCAAGGATGTCGGACGATACGGAGACGCGCTGCTGTGTGGTGACACGGCGCTTGAGATCGCCGATGGCCTCGGAGCGACCAAGGTGACGGTTCTTGCGCTACAACTCAAGGGTGTCGTTTCGCACAAAGCGACGAAGCTCCAACAGGCTGTTGAGTACCTTGATCGAGCCGCAGTCGTGGCGCAGACAGACCCGAACATTGTTGTCCAAATAGGTACCTTGCACTATCAAGCTGACGTGTATCTCGATCTCGGGGATGTTGAGAGGGCTTTTGCCTGTTTGGACACGGCCACAGGGCTTGCCAGGTATTGGCATTCAAACAGTGAGGCCAGAGCACAGTCAGAATGTATTCGTGGTCGGGCGTTCCTCGCGTCAGGTGAAGTGGGCAAAGCGATCGAGCATGGGTCGAAGGCGGCGGAGATTTACCGAACGTTGCACCCCAGCCCGCTCTTGCTGGGTCAGTCCTTGGTGGCACTCGGGCATGCCCACAATGCCCAGGACAACAAGGATGAGGCACTGGTTTGCTGGAATGAAGCCCTTGAAATCTTTACCGCACTCAAAGTCCCTGACGCCGTCTCGTTGCGCGAAGAGCTCCAATCTGAACCCATGCCGTCGCCGCCGACCTGACAATCGACACCTCATGACAAGACACACCGCCCCTCCAGCAAGTAAGGTGTGCGGGTGTCTCTCGCGCTCGGCTTCGACGACCCACTCAACCCGTGGTTCTCGTGGTCTTATGTGGAAAAGAACTTCGATACCCTGCGGGACGCCCTGATAGAGCACGTCCAGCTGACCGTCATCGCGGTCGTGGTCGCCGCCGTCATCTCGATCCCGCTCGGCGTGGTGGCCGCCCGCTCGCGCTTCGCGTCCGCCGCGATCCTGTCGGTTTCGGGTGTGCTGTATACGATCCCGTCGCTGGCGGTGTTCGCGTTGTTGGCGCCGTTCCTCAAGTTGTCGCTGACCACCGTGGTGGTCGGCCTGGTGATGTACGCGTTGCTGATCATCGTGCGGGCCACCCTGACGGGCCTGCGGCAGGTGCCGCCCGAGGTGATTGACGCCGCTGGCGGCATGGGGTACGGGCGCTTTCAGCTGCTGGCTCGCGTGGAGCTGCCGTTGGCGTTGCCCAGCATCATGACGGGGCTGCGGATCGCGACGGTGTCCACCGTGGCGCTCGTGACCGTCGGCGCCGTGGTCGGTCACGGCGGTCTCGGCGGCCTCATCCTGCTCGGCTTCCGCAACAACACCTATAAGCCCCAGATCGTCACGGGAACCATCCTGTGTGTCCTGCTGGCGCTGGCCTTCGAGCTGGTGCTGTCGCTGGCGACGCGGGCGATGACGCCGTGGGCCAGAAGGAGGGCCTGAGATGTTCGCATCCGCCATCACCTGGCTCAACGACCCGCTGAACTGGACCAATCCTGGCGGGATCTTCGACCTGCTCGGGGAGCACCTGCTGCTGTCGTTGGGCGCGCTGCTCCTGGCGTGCGTGATCGCCTGGCCGCTGGGAATCTGGATGGGGCACAGCGGTAGGGGAGGCGCCGTCACGGTGGTGGTCGCCAACCTCACCCGCGCCATCCCCACCATGGCCCTGCTGAGCCTGCTGCCCCTGACGATCCTGGGCTTCGGGCCCCAGTCGGTGATCCCCGCGCTGGCGGTGTTCGCGATCCCGCCGCTGTTGGCGACCGCCTACACGGGTATGCGCGAGGTGGATCCCGACGCCAGGGACGCCGCCAACGGCATGGGCTTCTCCCGCTCGGGAATCCTGTTCAAGGTGGAGATCCCGCTGGCGGTTCCGCAGATCGCCAGCGGCTTCCGCACCGCGGCGGTGCAGATGGTGGCCACCGCCACCCTCGCCGCGCTGTTCAACGGCGGCGGGCTGGGCGAGATCATCTCGCTGGGTTTCGGGCTCGGGCTCAACAAGGGTGGCGGCGAGATCCTGGCGGGCGGACTGCTGGTCGCGGGGCTGGCGCTCATCGTGGAGGGCCTGCTGGCGCTGGCCGAGAAGTTTGTCACGCCCCGGGCACTGCGCGAGCTCGCCCGCGCCCAGTTACGCTTCCACATCCACAATTCAGCCCATAAGGTAGGGCCTATGTCCCCCAAAAAAGTCAAGATTCTCTTCGCGATGCCCGTGATCGCCGCGTTGGCGATCACGCTCGCGGCGTGCGGCAAGGCCGGGTCCTCCGGCACGACGCCCGCCGACGAAGTGAAGGGCAAGGGATGCGCACCCGTCGCAGGTGACACCCTGGTCGCGCTCAAGGATGACAAGCATCTTCAGGCATCCGAGAACATCGTCGCCGTCTTCAACGCCAAGGCCGCCGACAAAGCGGCGGTGGCCGCGGTCGACGCGGTGGCCGCGAAGCTCACCACCAAGGACCTGAACAACCTGGCCAAGGCGGTGGACGTGGACCGCAAGTCGCCCTCCGAGGCGGCCACCGCGTTCGCCAAGGACAAGTCGCTGACCAGCGGCCTGGATAAGGCCTCCGGCTCGCTGACGGTTGGCCACGCCAACTTCTCCGAAAGCGAGATCATCTCCAATCTGTACAAGATCACGCTGGAGGCCAGCGGCTACACCGTGAAGCTCAAGGACGTCGGCAACCGCGAGACCTACCTGCCGTCCCTGAAGGACAACGAGTTCCAGGTGATCCCCGAGTACGCGGCCTCGCTGACCGAGGCGCTCAACCCGAAGGCGTCGGCCGACTCGGACCCGATCGCGTCCAGCGACGTCGACAAGACCATGAAGACGCTGGCGCCACTGGCGAAGAAGGCGGGCCTCAAGCCCGGCAAGCCCGCCGCGGCCGCCAACTCCAACGCCTACGTGGTCACCAAGAAGTTCGCCAAGGAGCACAAGGTCTCCACGCTGAGCGACTTCGCCAAGAAGTGCAGCGGCAAGGCCAGCGTGCTGGCGGGTCCGCCCGAGTGCCCGAAGCGGCTGTACTGCCAGGTGGGTCTGGAGCAGAAGTACGGCATCCAGTTCGGCAAGTTCAACTCGCTGGACATCGGGACCGCGAGCAAGCAGTCCGTCGCCACCGGTGAATCCACAGTGGGTACATTGACCACCACGGACAGCGCCCTGGCAGACGGCGTGAAAGTTACCGGCTAGAAACAAATATTCGGCACTGACGCCAGAGCCGCTTCCGTTGGTACACAACGGAAGCGGCTCTTCGCTCTTATCCACCTTAAGAAGAATTAAAAAATCCACCCCTTTACATACCTCGAATACTCGCATATGGTTCGCCAGAACCCCGCCCTCACGGGCAGGGCTGCTTCATTGAGCCGAGTCGGCGTGACGCGTTGACCCCGACGCCACCCTCGCCGCTCGACCACCCTTCGCGAGAGAGATGAAGATTCGTATGAAGATCAAGAAGGCTGGGCGGCGCGCCGCCCTCGGCGCAGCGGCTCTGGCCGCGACCGCCACCGCCGTAGCGTTGGTAGCGGCTGCCCCGGCACACGCCGATGCCAACGGAAAAGTGATCGGCGCCGACAGCTCTCGGGCCGTTGGTGGCGAATACATCGTCAAGTTCAAGTCCGACACCAAGGCGACCAAGACGGCCAAGAGCTTCGCGGCCGACAACGGCGCGAAGGTGAAGGACACCTACAAGTCGATCAACGCGTTCTCGGTGCGGGCTTCCAAGGCCGAGGCCGAGGAGATGGCGTCCGACCCCAACGTCGCCTACGTCGAGGCGAACCTGAAGTACACGATCGCGGGCACGCAGGATGACCCGAAGTCGTGGGGTCTGGACCGCGTCGACCAGAAGGACGCGAACCTCGACAAGAAGTACAACTACCCGGACAGCGCCGGTGAGGGCGTGACCGTGTACGGCATCGACACCGGTGTCGACAAGGCCAACACCACGTTCGGTGGCCGGGTGGAGGATGGCTACAACGCCATCGACCCCAACAGCCCGCCGATGGACGACCACGGTCACGGCACCCACACCATGGGCACCGCGATCAGCGATGACTACGGCGTGGCCAAGAAGGCCAAGGGCGTGGCCGTCAAGGTGCTTGACGCCCAGGGCTCCGGCACGACCGAGCAGGTTGTGGCGGGCATCGACTGGGTGACCGAGAACCACAAGGGTGACTCGGTGGCCAACATGAGCCTTGGTGGCGGCACCGACCAGGCCCTGGACGACGCCGTCGCGAAGTCCATCGCCTCCGGCGTGACCTACGCGATCGCCGCCGGCAACGAGTCCTCGGACGCGTGCTCCACGTCGCCGGCCGAGGTCCCCGAGGCGATCACCGTCGCCGCGACCGACAACACCGACACGCAGGCCGACTTCTCGAACTTCGGCAAGTGCGTCGACCTCTACGCCCCGGGCGTGGACATCGTGTCCACCGTGCCGAGCAACGGCGAAGAGACCATGTCGGGCACGTCGATGGCGACCCCGCACGTCGCTGGCATCGCGGCCCTGTACCTGGGTGAGAACCCGGGTGCCGCGCCTGCCGACGTGTCCAAGGCCCTGGTGGACAACGGCCTGAAGGACGTCGTCCAGAACCCGGGTGCCGACACCCCCAACGTCGAGGCCAACACCGGCTTCATGCTGCAGTAACCCTCGACATCTAGCACCGCGGCCCCGGTTCCACTGCGGAACCGGGGCCGTTTCGCTTGCGGTGACTAGGAACCGGGGTTCTCGCGGCACAGGCAGAACGGGTGCCCCGCCGGGTCCAGGTACACGACGAACCCGTACCCGTCCTCGCGCACCTGGTCCAGCTTGAAGGTGGCGCCGAGCTCGATCGCGCGGCGGCCCTCGACCTCGAGATCGTCGACGAAGAGGTCGACGTGGAACTGTTGCGGGTGCTCCTGGCCGGGCCACTCGGGCGCCCGGTAGCCGTCGACGTGCTGGAAGGCCAGCTTGAAGCCGTCGAAGTCCAGCGTGGCCCATTCCGCCGAATAGTCGTCGGCGACCTTGGTGGCGTCGCCGACGGCGGCGTAGAAGTCGGCGAGCGCGATCGTGTCCGGGCAGTCGATGACGATTTCGATCCGTTTGCTCATGGGCTCACGGTAACTCAGCGCGCCGACAGCTCCAGGGCGGCGACCAGGCACTCCTCGAACGGCTGGGCGTCGGCGCGCCACTTCGCCTCGTGCTCGAAGACCACCGGTCCGTCGAAGCCCGCCGCCCACGCCGCGTCCAGTGCCTCGCGCAGCGGCAGCACCCCGGTGCCGGGGGCGATCGGGCGGCGATCGGCAGCCGAGGGGATGTCCTTGATCTGGAGCTCGGCGAGGTAGGGGCGAAGGGCCGCAAGCGATTCCGGCACGGCCTCGCCGCCCCGCCAGGTGTGCATGACGTCCCAGACGGCGCCGACCCGTCCGTCCAGTTCGGACAGGATGGGGGCCAGCCGGTCGGCCCGGATGTACTCGTCGTGGGTCTCCACGGTCAGCGCCACGCCGCTGCCGCGCGCCGACTCCAGTCCGTCCGACAGCCGCCGCACCCCGTCGGCGGGCGCCACGTCGCCGGGAAACAGCCGCAGCGCCGGTGCGCCCAGATCGGCGGCCAGCTCCACGTGCGCGGCCAGCGGGCCCGCCAGGCCGGGATCGGAGAGCTTGACATAAGTCGCCAGCGCGCCGAAGGCCACGCCCGCCTCGGCGAAGCGCCGCTTCACCGCCGCCCGTTCGGTTCCCGACAGACCGATGTGGACGGGTTCGTCGTCGGCGATCCGCAGCTCCACCAGGTCCGCGCCGTGCTTCACCGCCAGCGCCAACACCTCGTCCAACGGGAGACCGGGACAGCCGAGAGTGGAGAATCCTGCGCGCATGGCCCGGAATTCTAGTCCCGTCGCCCGCCGGAACGCCTCGGCGTGACGGGGCCCACCACCGGTCGCGATACCCTGCCTGTGTGGAACCCACACGCCCCACCACTCTCGCCGATGTCGCCTCGCGCGCCGGGGTGTCGGTCGCGACCGCCTCCCGGGTACTCAATGGATCGCCGCACAAGGTGAGCGCGGCCCTGGCCGAGAAGGTGCGCGGGGTGGCCGAGGAGCTGCGGTACGCGCCCAACGTGCAGGCCCAGGGGCTGGCCCGCAGCACCTCCGCGGTGATCGCGATGCTGCTGCACGACATCACCGACCCCTACTTCGGCCAGATCGCCCAGGGGGTGCTGGCCGAGGCGGCGCGGCGCGACGTGCGCGTGGTGATCGCCGAGTCGGGCATCGACCCGGACTCCGAATGCGAGCAGCTGGCCTCGCTGCGGGGCCTGCGCCCCCGTTCCGCCATTGTGGTGGGTTCGCGGACCACACAGGACGAGGCCGAGCAGCGGCTGGGAGAGGCGCTGGACGACTTGCGCGCCACCGGCGCCACGGTGGTGAGCGTCGGCCAACCCGGGCTGCCGGGCGCCTGCGTGCGACCGTCCAATCATTCCGGTGCCAAGCTGCTCGCGGTGCACCTCACCGAGATGGGGCACCGCCGCTTCGCCGTGGTCTCGGGGCCTGAGACGCTGCGGGTGGTCGCCGACCGCCGCGAGGGCTTCGCCGCCGGGCTGCCCGAGGGCGCCAGTGTGGACGTCGTCGCCGCCGACATGAGCCGCGACGGGGGGTACGCCGCGGGTCGGCGGCTGCGCGAGGTGGCGCCGCGCGCCACCGCCGCCTTCGTGATCAGCGACGTGATGGCGGGCGGATTTTGCACCGCGATTCGGGATTCCGGTCTGTCCATTCCGGAAGATCTGGCGGTCGCCGGATTTGATGACGTTCCGGTCGCCGCCGATCTCCATCCGCCTTTGACGACGGTTCGGCTGCCTTTGTCTGAAATGGGGGAAATCGCGCTGCGTTTGGCCCTGGACGGGCCCGATGACGCGGTCGTGCCGGTGGACGGCCAGCTCATCGTGCGTGCCAGCACGGTGAGCGATGAATAGGGTGCTTAACTTTTCCTTACTTTCCGCTGCTTTATGGACACCCTGGTGCCTTGAGACACTCGCCACAATTTAACCTGCGGGACTGCTATTGTTCCCGCTGTGTCAAAACCAAAACGGACTACAAGACGCATCCTTGGCGGTGCGTTGGCGTGTCTGGGTGCGGCCGGGATGCTCACCGGCTGTGGCAGCGGCTCGGACACGCGAGTCATAAATCTATACAACGCCCCCCAACAAAATCTACAATCGATAGTCGATCGGTGCAATCAAAAGGCCGACGGCAAGTACAAGATCGTCCTCAATACACTGCCGCGTGACGCCGACGGCCAGCGCGAACAGATGGTGCGGCGCCTCGCCGCCGAGGACTCCGGAATGGACGTTCTCGGTATCGACGTCACCTGGACCGCGGAATTGGCCAGTGCCAACTGGATCCGGCCGTGGACCGGCGAGCGTCGTCAGGAAGCGTCCAAAGGGGTCATCGACGCCCCGCTGGAGACCGCGATGTTCGACGACAAGATGTACGCGGCTCCGTCCAACACCAACGTCCAATTGCTCTGGTACCGCGACGACCTGCTCGGCGACAAGCTGCTGAAGAAGGTCGACAATGGCCAGTCGTTGACGTGGAAGGACCTCATCGGCCGCGCCGAGGAGTTGAAGAAGACCGGTAGCCCGCAGTACGTCGAGGCCACCGGGGCCCAGTACGAGGGCCTCGTGGTGCTGTTCAACAGCATGCTCGCCGGCGCCAACGGCAAGATGCTCAACGCCGCGGGCGACAAGGTGGAGCTGGGCGCCCCGGGCGTCAAGGCCCTTCAGACCCTGAAGGACTTCGCCACCTCGGCGGCCGCCGACCCCTCCCTGTCGAACTCGCAGGAGGGCGAGGTCCAGCACGGCGTCGAGAGCGGCGCCGCCTTCGCCGAAGTCAACTGGCCGTTCGTCTACGCTGCCATGCAGGCGACCACGGCCAAAGTGGACGACAAGGGCAAGGTCACCGACAACGGTGGTTCCAACATGAAGGACCACTTCAAGTGGACGACGCCGCCGGGCATCGACGGCACCGGACACACCACGCTGGGCGGCTCGAACTTCGCCGTCAGCAAGTATTCGGAGCACCCCGACGAGGCCTTCGACGCCGCGCTGTGTCTGCGGGACCCGCAGAGCCAGCGCATCTCGGCGATCCGCGACGGCCTGCCGCCCACGATCGAAAGCGTCTACCACGGCACGCAGAAGGTGCTGGTCGACAGCAACGGAAGCGGCAAGCTGGGCGACACGATCAAGGTCAAGGGCAAGGACGTGCCGGACACGAAGGTGGGCATGAAGGACGCCTACCCGATGGCCGACGACATTCTGAAGGCCCTGAAGGACGCGGTCCTGCGTCCCAAGACGCCGATCTATCAGAATGTGTCCACTGTGACGTCCTACCTGTTGTCTCCGCCCTCGTCCATTGACCCGAAGGCGACCGAGCAGCAGCTGAAGGATCAGCTCACCTCCGCCCTGAAGTCGGAAGGAGTGCTGCCGTGACGATCACCGAAGCCAAGGCCGCGCGCATCAGCGACGGCAAGGCCGCCGAGCGGCGGCTGGGTTGGTACCTGTGTTCACCGGCGGCGATCTTCATGCTGCTGGTGGCGGGCTACCCGATCGTGTACTCGGTCATCCTGTCGTTCAAGCGCTACGACCTGCGTTTCCCCGACCAGCAGGGCTGGGTGGGCTTCAGCAACTACGCCACCGTCCTGACCAACAGTTTCTGGTGGGACACCTTCGGCGTCACCATGCTGATCACCGTGGTCAGCGTGGCGGTCGAGCTGGTGCTCGGCATGGGGCTCGCGGTGATCATGTACCGCACCCTGGTGGCCAAGGGCCTGTTGCGCACCACCGTGTTGATTCCCTACGGAATCGTCACGGTCGTGGCGGCGTACGCCTGGTTCTACGCCTGGACGCCGGGCACCGGTTGGCTGGCGAACCTGCTGCCGGCCGGCAGCGCGCCGCTCACGCAGCACTGGCCCGCCATCGGCATCATCATCCTGGCGGAGATCTGGAAGACCACGCCGTTCATGGGTCTGTTGCTGCTGGCCGGTCTGGCCACCATCCCCGAGGAGCTCTACCGAGCCGCCTCAATGGATGGTGCCGGACGTTGGCAGCGCTTCGTCAAGATCACCCTGCCGCTGATGAAGCCGGCGATCTCGGTGGCGCTGCTGTTCCGGATGCTCGACGCGTTCCGGATCTACGACAACATCTACGTGCTCACCAAGGGCGCCGTCGGGACCAGTTCGGTCTCGATACTGACGTACAAGAACCTGGTCCGGGGCCTCAACCTCGGCATCGGTTCCACGATGTCGGTGCTGATCTTCCTGACGGTGGCCATCATCGCGTTCATCTTCGTCAGGGTGTTGCGCACTGGCGCTCCGGGTGAAGGAGGACGCCGATGATCGGCAAGAAAATCGGTTGGTCCGCCGTGGACCTGGTGGTCATCGCGTTCGCGCTGATCCCCGTGGCCTGGCTGCTCAGCCTGTCGCTGAAGGACCCCACGACCGTCGCGCAGGGCGGATTCCTGCCGAAGAAGTGGACGTTCGACAACTACTCGGCCGTGTTCACCAAGGGAAACTTCCTGCAACCGCTGATCAACTCGATCGGCATCGCGTTGCTGGCGACGCTCATCGCGATCGTGCTGGGCACGTTCGCGGCCTACGCGATCGCGCGGCTGGAGTTTCCGGGACGCAACCTGATGCTGGGCGCGGCCCTGCTGGTGGCCATGTTCCCGCAGGTGTCCCTGGTGACGCCGCTGTTCAACATCGAGCGCAGCACGGGCCTGTTCAACACCTGGCCCGGCCTGATCCTCCCGTACGTGACCTTCGCGTTGCCGTTGACCATCTACACGATGTCGACCTTCTTCCGCGAGATTCCCTGGGAGCTGGAGAAAGCCGCCAAGATGGACGGCGCCTCCTCGTTCCAGGCCTTCCGCAAGGTGATCGTCCCGCTGGCCACGCCCGGCGTGGTGACCGCGGCCGTGTTGGCGTTCATCCAGAGCTGGAACGACTTCCTGTTCTCGATCTCGCTGACGTCGACCGACCGTGCGCGTACCGCCCCGGCGGCCATCGCGTTCTTCACCGGCGCGTCGCAGTTCGACGAGCCGGCCGGTTCGATCGCCGCGGCGGCGGTCATCGTCACGATTCCCATCGTGATTTTTGTCTTGATATTCCAGCGACGCATCGTCAGCGGTCTGACCGCCGGCGCGGTGAAAGGTTAGTACGACGTGGCCGAGATAGTGCTCGACAAGATCTCCAAACGGTATCGGGGTGGCCAGGAGGTCATCAAGGAACTCGACCTGACGATCACCGATGAGGAATTCCTCATCCTGGTGGGACCGTCCGGTTGTGGTAAGTCCACCCTGCTCAACATGATCGCCGGACTGGAGGACATCACCGGCGGCGAGCTGCGGATCGGTGGCGAGCGGATGAACGAGCGTTCGCCGCAGGACCGCAACATCGCCATGGTGTTCCAGTCCTACGCCCTCTATCCGCACATGTCGGTGCGGGAGAACATCGCCTTCCCGTTGACCATCGCCAAGGAATCCAAGGCGGCGATCAAGGAGAAGGTGGACAACGCCGCCGAGATGCTGGAGCTCACCGACTTCCTGGACCGTCGTCCGGGCGCGTTGTCGGGTGGTCAGCGTCAGCGGGTCGCCATGGGCCGCGCGATCGTGCGCTCGCCGGAGGCGTTCCTGATGGACGAACCTCTGTCCAACCTGGACGCCAAGCTGCGGGCGCAGATGCGCACCTCCATCTCCCGTCTCCAGAAGAGTCTCTCCACCACCACGGTCTACGTCACCCACGACCAGACCGAGGCGATGACCCTGGGAGACCGGATCGTGGTGCTGCGCGACGGCATCGCCCAGCAGATCGGCACCCCCGCCGAGCTGTACGAGACCCCCGCCAACCTGTTCGTGGCCGGGTTCATCGGTTCTCCGACCATGAACTTCCTGCCCGGAACGATCGCCGAGGGCAAGGTGTCCACCGCGATCGGGCAGCTGCCGCTCACCGATCAGGCCAAGACGGACCTGGGCGAGACCAAGGGCGACCGCGACGTGATCGTGGGCCTGCGTCCCGAGGCGTTCGAGGACGCGGCCTTCGCCAGCGGCGACGGGCGCTTCTCCTTCGATGACACCGTGGACATCGTGGAGTCCCTGGGTTCGGTGAAGCTGGTCTACTTCAACCTGGACCGTCCCGCCGACTCTCCCGAGCTGTCCGAGGTGGCCGAGATGATCGGCGCCAAGGAGCGGTTCGGCAGCGCCCAGGTGGTCTGCCAGGTCGATGCCCGCTCCGCCGTCCGCGAGGGCGAGTCCATGAAGGTCAGCTTCGACCCGAAGGACATCGAACTGTTCGACGCGCACACGGGCGTGCGGATCGGCTGAGCCGTCCGGATTCCCGACCAGCCTGGCGGGGGCAAGCTCAATGGCGAGCTTGCCCCCGCCAACTGTTTGGTTCACAATCTTCAGGAATGAGAAACCCTTCGCGCGCCCGCCTCGCGGTGACGGTCGCGTTCATGGCACACGGCCTGGTGTTCTCCTCCTGGCTTCCCCACATCCCTTCCATCAAACGGGATCTGGGGCTTTCGGACGGCCAGCTCGGCCTGTTGCTGCTGGGCCCTCCCGCGGGCGCGATGATCGCGATGTCCCTGACGGGCGCGGCCTGCGCCCGCTGGGGCAGCGCCCGCGTCACGCGCGTCACGCTCGTGGCCTACGCCCTGGGCACCTGCGCGCTCGGCGCGGGCGCCGCGGCGGGATCGCCGTGGTGGCTGGCGATCGCGCTGCTATGGGCGGGCGCCCTGGTGGGCGCGTACGACGTGGCGATGAACGCTCAGGCCGCCACGGTGGAGCGGGCCCTGGGCAGGCCGGTCATGGGCTCCTTCCACGCCTCCTGGAGTCTGGCGGCGGCGGGCGGCGCCGCCATCGGTGGATGGGTCGTGCAGCGCGACGGCGGAGGGCCCGGCCACCTGCTCGGCGTCCAGCTGCTGGTGCTGGGAGCCGTGGCCCTGCTGGCGACCGTCCCGCTCTTCTGGTCCCTCCTGGACGACGAGGCACCCGAGACCGATGCCCCAAAACAGAAGTGGCGCTTCGAGCGCGGCCTGATCCTGCTGTCCATCGTGGCCTTCGCGGGCCTGCTGGCCGAGGGCGCCTGCGCCGACTGGAGCGCGGTGTTCCTCTCCCAGGAACGCGCCGCCTCCCCGTTCGTCGCCAGCCTCGGCTACACCATGTTCTCGGTGGCGATGCTGACCGGCCGACTCGCGGGCGATCGCCTGGTGTCGCGCTTCGGCCGCGCCCGCAGCATCGGCTTCGCGGCGCTGACGGGCGGCGGCGGCATGGCGGCCGGGCTCGTGGTGTCGGGCCTGGCTGGCCCGGACTCCTTGGGCCGCACCGCCTTCGTCGCGGGCCTGGTGATCCTCGGCCTCGGCATCGCGGTGATCGTCCCGGTCGCCTTCTCCGCCGCCGCCGACGGCCCCGGCATCGCCGCGGTGTCCACCGGCGGCTACACCGGCTGGCTGCTGGGTCCCGCGATCATCGGCGGCCTGGGTCAGTGGCTCGGCCTGTCGGCGGCGATCTGGACGGTCCCGGCGCTGGCGGTGATGGCTGGAGCGGTGGCGCCGCTGGGCGTCCGCGCGCTGCGCGCTTCGTCCGAACGGAGGATTGTTCCCACGTCGCAGTGACGCCAAACTGGCGTCATGAATACCCCTATAGAGACGTCGAATGGGGCGGCACTATGAAACGCGTCCCGATGATCGCCTTCTTCGTCGGCCACGCCATCAACTCCGCCGGAACCAAGATGACGCTGGTCGCGCTGCCGCTGCTGGTCTACGCGACCACCGGCTCCGCCACCCGGACCGGTGCCGTCGCCTTCGTGCAGATCGGCTGCTACGTCACCGCCAAGGCCCTCGGCGCGCCGCTGATCGACCGCGCGGGGCGACGTCTGGTGGGCATTGCGGCCACCATGATCGCCGGGGCGTGCGCGGCCGGCGTCCCCGCGCTGTTCCTCGGCGGGCCGCCGCCCTTCGTCCTGCTGCTGGCCGTGCTGGCCTGCGCGGGCGCCTCCCAGGGCCTGGCCTCGGGCGCCGAACGGGTGCTGCTGCCCGACGTGGCCACGGCGACGGACACGAATCTGGAGCGCGCGGCCACCGTCTTCGACGGCGTGGACCGCCTCGGCCTGCTGCTGGGAGCGCCGATCGGCGGCGTCCTGGTCGCCTGGGTGGGCGCCGCCAACGTGCTGTGGTTCGACGCCACGAGCTACGCGGTCGCCGCGTCGCTGTTGGCACTGGCGGTGCGCGGCCTCGCGCGTCCCGCCGACGTGGAGCACCCGCCGTACCTCACGTCGCTGAGCGAGGGGTGGGTCTTCCTGCGCGCCAATCGCCTGCTGCTGAACATCTCCATCGTGGTGGCGCTGGGCAACATGCTCGACCAGGCCAAGACCGCCGTGCTGCTTCCGGTGTGGACCTCCGACATCGCGCACTCGCCCGAGGCGTCGGGGTTGATATACGGCGCCGCGGGAATCGGGGCGGTGGGAGGCAACCTGCTGTTCATCTGGCTGGCGCCGAAGCTGCCGCGCTGGGCGACCTTCGCGGTGTGTTACATGGCCGGCTGCTCCACCCAGTTCTTCTCGCTGGCGCTGTTCTCCGACGCCGGCGGCCCCATGATCGTCAACTTCGTGGGCGGCGTGTTGAGCGCGGCGCTCAACCCGATTCTCGCCGCGGTGACGTACGAACAGGTCCCCGACGGGATGCGGGCGCGGGTCTTCGGCATCAGCGGCGCCATGGCCTTTGTCGGCATGCCGTTCGGCGGAATGCTGGGCGGCCTGGCAGTGTCGGCGTTCGGCGCGACCGGCGGGCTGTGGGCGGCGGGGACGGTCTACCTGTTGATCACCTTGGCGCCCTTGGTCTTCCCCGTGTGGCGCCAGATGGATCGGTCCGCGAGGCCGAGCCTGGAGGCGGCGCCCGCCTGACGCCGCCGTCCGCCGCGGCTCAGTCCTTCGCGTACCGCTGCTGCATCTCCAGGAACTGCTCGTGCCATCCGTCTACCATGGACTGAAGCTCGTACATGGTCTTGCCGTCGATCGTCTCGCGGATGATGTCGGCGTGGCCCGCGTGGCGGGCGGTCTCCTCGATCAGGTGGGCCAGCACCCAGCGCACCGACCATTCCTTGACGTCCTTGGGGAACCAGGGCATGGGAGGGACGGGCACGGGGTCATCGAGGTCCATCTTGGAGATGACGTCCTCGGTCTCGCGGCCGCAGGCCTCCAGGTCGGCCAGCAGTCCCTCGAGGGTCTCGTTGTCCAGCATGGTGAAGCCGTTGGCGTAGTCGATGTCGGGCCGCGGCGCCTGGGTGACCGTGACCATCCACTGGCGCTCGGTCTGCGCGATGTGCTTGATGAGGCCGCCGATGCTCAGCGTTCCGGCCGTCGGGGTGGCGCGGGCCTGCTCGTCGGTGAGGCCGTGCGCGACGTAGCGGAAGGTGTCGCGCTGCGCGGCGGCGTACTTGAGCAGGTTGTCGCGCTCGTCGGTGGTGGGCGGAACGGTGCTGGCCATGATGGTTCCTCTCGTTTCGGCGTTGACACCAGCTTGGCAGGTACCGCGGACAACTTCGGCCCTGAATGGAAGAAAGTTCTCGTCGCGACTAGGGTGCCCACTTGAGACGTCGAAAACGAGGACATCATGAGCGACGAAAAAGACGAGAAAACGTATGACCTCAACGGGGACGGGGTTCCCGACGAGGTGACGAAGATCGGTGATACGACATACATCGATTGGGATCGCGACGGGAAGTTCGACGCGATGGTCACCCCCGAGGGCGAGATCTACGCGGACCTGGACGGTAGCTACCTCTTCCGCACCCACGCCAAGGACACCACGGGCGACGGCACCATCGACACCCTGGAGACCGACCTGGACGGCGACGGCGTTCCCGACGTCATCGAAAAGGACCTCGACGGCGACGGCCGCTTCGACGAGGTGATCAAGCGCCGCCCCGCCGACGAGGACGGCGCGGACGACGACAAGGGCTGATCACTCGGCGCCACCGGTTAGGGTGTTGAGTCATGTTGAGTGCTGAGGATTTTTCTCGGACCGACCGCCCCCTGGTCTCCGGTGCCATCCACTACGCGCGGGTGCTTCCCGAGCAGTGGCCGCACCGGCTGCGCATGCTGCGCGCCCTGGGCGCGGAGTGCGTGGAGACGTACGTGCCGTGGAACCTGCACGAGCGGCGGCGCGGCGACTTCGACTTCGCGGGCCTCGCCGACGTCGAGGCCTTCCTCGTGGAGGCGAAGCGCGCCGGCCTCGCCGCGATCGTGCGGCCGGGGCCGTACATCTGCGCCGAGTGGGAGAACGGCGGGCTGCCCGCCTGGCTGCACGCCACCGACCGCACCGCCCCACCGCGCTGCGCCGACCCGCGATTCCTGGCCGCCGTGGACGACTGGTACTCGGTGCTGGTCCCCAAGATCGCCGCGCTCCAGGCCGATCGCGGCGGCAACGTCATCGCCGTGCAGATCGAGAACGAGTACGGCTCCTACGGCAGCGACGCGACGTACCTCGAGCACCTGAGGAACCTGTTGCTGGAGAGGGGGATCACCGTCCCGCTGTTCACTTCGGACGGACCCTCCGACGCCCGGCTCACCGCCGGGATGGTTCCCGGTGCGCTGGCCACCGTGAACTTCGGTTCGCGGGCGGCCGAGGCGTTCGCCACGCTGGAGCGGCGGCGCCCCGGCGATCCGCGCTGGTGCATGGAGTACTGGAACGGCTGGTTCGATCACTGGGGGGAGCGACATCACGTGCGCGACGCCGCCGAGGCGGCATCCACACTGGATGAGATGTTGGCGTCGGGCGCCTCGGTCAACCTGTACATGGCCCACGGCGGCACCAACTTCGGCACCTGGGCGGGCGCCAACCACGAGGAGGGCTTCCAGCCCACCGTCACCTCCTACGACTACGACGCGCCGATCGCCGAGGACGGTTCGGCCACGGCGAAGTACCACGCGATGCGCGAGGTGATCGGCGGGTACCTGCCGAACCCGCCCGAGATACCCGAGCCCGAGCCGCGCCTGGCGCCCACCACCGTGGACGTCACCGAGTCGCTGCCCCTGTTGCCGCACATGGCGGGACTCACCGCGCACCCCGGCCCGGTGCCGCCCAGCTTCGAGGAGCTCGGCATCGACAACGGCCTGGTGTTGTACCGACACCGGCTGCGCGGCCCCCGCGAGACGTGGCCGCTCACATTGGACGGACTCGCCGACCGCGCCCACGTCCTCGTCGACGGCGCCGAGATCGCCGTGCGCTACCGCAACGACAACGAACCCATCGACCTGTCCTGCGGCGCGGACGGCGCCGAGCTGGACATCCTGGTGGAGTCGATGGGCCGCGTCAACTTCGGGCCCCTGGTCGGCGAGAGCAAGGGAATCCTCGGGGGAGTGCACCACCAGCACCAGACCCTGCACGGCTGGACCGCCCACGCGATGCGGCTCGACGACATCTCGGACCTGCCCTGGGGCGGCGACGCCGAGGCCGCCGGCCCGAGGTTCTACAGGGGACACTTCGAGGTCGCCGAGCCCGGCAACGGCTTCGTGGCGCTGCCGGGCTGGACCAAGGGCTACGTGTGGATCAACGGGTTCTGCCTGGGCCGCTACTGGAACATCGGCCCGCAGGAGACCCTCTACCTGCCCTGGCCGCTGCTGCGGGCGGGCGCCAACCAACTGGTGATCCTCGAGCTCCACCCGACCGAGCGGCGCGCCGTCGAACTGCGCGCCGAACCCAGTCTCGGGCTCGCCGAGGAGTCCATCGGGTCCTTAGGCCGCGTCCATCCGCTCCAGAATCCAGGCCAGGTTGAAGGACTCTTCCTCCCACGCGTCGTAGCGCCCCGACCGTCCGCCGTGTCCGGCCTCCATCTCGGTCTTGAGGAGGAACGGTCCACCGTGGGCGTCGCGGCGCAGCCGGGCGATCCACTTGGCGGGCTCGTGGAAGCCGACCCGGGTGTCGTTGAGGCTGGTCACCGCCAGGATCGGCGGATAGTCCACATTGGCGATGTTCTCGTACGGCGTGTACGACTTCATGTACTCGTAGACGTCGGCGTTGTGCAGCGGGTCGCCCCACTCGTCCCACTCGATGACGGTGAGCGGCAGAGTCGGGTCCAAAATGGTGTTGAGCGCGTCCACGAAGGGCACCTCGGCGCACACACCCGCGAAACGCTCCGGGGCCAGATTCAGCATGGCGCCCATGAGAAGCCCGCCCGCCGAGCCGCCGCGCGCCACCAGCTTGTCCGCCGACGACCAGCCGCTCTTGACCATGTGGTCGGCGCAGTCGACGAAGTCGGTGAAGGTGTTCTTCTTGGCCAGCAGCTTGCCGTTGTCGTACCAGGAACGGCCCATCTCGCCGCCGCCGCGGATGTGGGCGATGGCGAAGACCGCGCCGCGGTCCACCAGGGACAACCGGGCGATGGAGAAGTACGGGTCGATGCTGGTCTCGTAGCTGCCGTAGCCGTACAGCAGGCACGGCGCCGTGCCGTCCGGCGTGGCGCCCGCCCGGTACATCATCGAGATCGGCACCTTGGTGCCGTCGGCGGCGGTGGCCCACTCGCGGCGCTGCTCGTAGTGGGACGGGTCGAAGTCACCCAGCACCGGCTTGCGCTTGCGCAGCAGCAGCTCGTCGCCGGCGATGTCGTAGTCGTACACCGATTCCGGGCTCACCAGGGACTGATAGGACAACCGCAGCATCCGGGTGTGATAGTCCGGATTGGATGCCGGGTGGACACTGTAGATCGGTTCGTCGAAGGTGATGTCGCGGTCGGCCCCGGAGGTGGGGAGAATCCGGATGCCCGTGAGCCCGTCGCGCCGCAGGTGCACCACCACGTGCCGCGCGAACGCCGACACCGACTCCAGCCGGGTGTCGTCGCGGTGCTCCAGCAGGGGGCGCAGCGTGGAGGTGTCGTCCACCGTCGTCCACCCCAGGGCGAAGTTCTCGGCGCCGTCGTTGTGCAGCACCAGGAAGCGGCCGCCCTGGTGGTCCACGCTCACCTCGACGCCGGGGCGGCGGCCCTCGCCGAAGACCCGGAACTCGCCGGTCGGCTCGGCCGCGCTCAGGTAGCGGATCTCGCTGGTGATCTTGGAGTGCGACTCGCAGAAGAGGTACTCCTCGCTGCGGGACAGCTCGATGCCGGTCCAGAAGCGCTCATCGGCCTCCTCGTAGACCATTTCGTCCTCTTCGGACGAACCGATCCGGTGGCGCCACACCCGGTCGGGCCGCCACGCCTCGTCCACCGTCGTGTAGAAGAAGTAGTCCCCGGCCGCGCTCCACGCGCCGCCGTAGAAGACCCCCTCCACCACGTCCGGCAGGTCCTCACCGCTGCGCAAGTCCTTGAACCGCAAGGTGAAGCGCTCGTTGCCCGCGAAGTCCACGCCGTAGGCCAGCACGTTGGCGTCGCAGGACAGATCGAACACGCCCAGCGAGAAGAAGTCGTGCCCCTCCGCCAGGGCGTTGCCGTCCAGCAGCACCTCCTCGCCCGGCAGAGCGGCGCCGTCGCCCAGCCGCGGCGGCGTGTCGCCGGTGGCCGCCACGCGGCAGTGAATGCCGTACTGCTTGCCCTCCTCGGTGCGGGTGTAGTACCACCAGTCGCCCTTGCGGGACGGCACCGACAGGTCGGTCTCCTGGGTGCGGTTCTTTATCTCACCGAAGATCGTCTTACGTAGACCGTCCAAATGGTCCGTTGAGTCCTTGGTGAACTCGTTCTCCGCCTTCAGATACGCGATCGTGTCCGGGTTGTCGGCATCGCGCAGCCAGAAATACGGGTCATTGACGGTGTCGCCGTGGTGGGTGCGGGCGTGGTCGACGCGCTTGGCGGACGGTGGTTGCGGCATGGGGCCACATTACTTGAGGAACCCCACCCGGCCGTCTCACGCGGGCTCGTTGGAGACCACCAACACCGCCATGTCGTCGCGCGGCGTCTCCTCGGAAAACTCCAGCACCGCCTGGCGCAGCCGGGCCGCCACCACCTTGGCGGGGTAGCCCGCCAGCGGCCGCAGACTGCGGCAGATGCTGGAGTGCCCGAACAGCTTGGTGCCGTCGCGGCGCTCGGTGACGCCGTCGGTGTAGAAGACCAGATTGTCGCCGGGCTCCAGCACGCACTCCACCGGGTTGACCGCCAGCGTCGGCAGCAGGCCCACGGCCGTGCCCAGGGCGCCGACGTACTCGCAGCGCCCGTCGCGGTGCAGCAGCAGGGGGCGTTCGTGCCCCGACAACACCAGGCGCACCTTGAGGTTGTCGCCGGCGCGGCGCAGCTGGGCGGTGGCCAGGGTGGCGTAGCGGCCCTCCTCGGGCTGCTCCAGCAGGGTGTGGTTGAGCAGCTCCAGGGCGCGCGGCAGCGGCCGGCCGTCGCGCATCATGACCCGCAGCACGTCGCGCACCAGGCCGGTGACGGCGGCGGCCTGCGCGCCCTTGCCGCAGACGTCCCCAATGGACATGAAGTGGCCGTCGGCCACGGTCAACACGTCGTAGAAGTCGCCGCCCACGTCGGTGCCGGTGGACGCCGGTACGTACTCGGCGGCGAAGGAGATGCCGGGCACCTCCGGCAGCGCCGAGGGCAGCAGCGAGTTCTGGAACGCCTGGGCGATGTCCTTGCGCTCGGTGTGGATGCGAGCGTTGTCGATGGCCAGGGCGGCGCGCCTGGCGGCGTCCTCCAGGATCGTCATGTCGTCGGGGGTGTGGGAGCGATCCTCCGGGCGGCCCACCGCCAGGGCACCCAGCACCTGGCCGCGGGCGGCCAGCGGCACCACGACGCCCTCGGCGGGCGGCGGCAGCGGGACCGCGCCGGTGACCCCGTCCACCTCGCGCAGCCGGGTCACCACCTCCGGGTCGTCCAGCAGGTGCCGCAGCCGGGACAGCTGGCGCTCGTCGGTGTGCACCAGGGCCGCCTGCCGGGGCTGCCCGTATTCGTCGATGAGGTGGACGGCGCACCACTCGCCCAGGCGCGGCACCATGATCTGCGGCACCAGGGCCACGGTGAGGTCGACGTCCAGCGACTGGGCCATCAGCTCCCCGGCCTCGGCCAGGAAGGTGAGCCAGCCGCGCCGGCGGCGGTCGTCGCTGGCCACCCGGTCGGTCTCGAAGGCCAGCGCCATCCGGTCGGCCGACAGCGCCGCCAGCGACGTCCAGTGTGGAGGCGCCTCCTTCTCGGGGTACAGCTCGACGCGCCCGGAATACGGGCGGTGCACCGGAAGCGCCACGGTCACGGTGCGGTCGCCGGGCTCGGTGGAGCCGTGCCGGGCGAAGGCCACCGCGCCGGAGCCGTCGGCCTCGTCGAGCCACACGGTGCCCCCGCTCGCCCCGACGACCTCGCACAGCCGCATCAGCATCTCCGAGATGAGCTGCGGCAGCGTCAGCCGCATCCGCAGCTCGTCCCCGATGTGGATCAGCCACGAGACCCGTTCGGCGGCGCGGGCCGTGGCCGTGACGTCCTCCTCGGACTGATCGGCGACGCTGGTGCTGGCCGCCACCGCCTCGACCGTGGGCCGGGCCTCCGCCCGCGCCCGCAGCCCCGCGGTGTCGCTCTCCAAACGGAACCACACCCCCTTGCGGTCCTCGGCGTGGCTCGTGCCCCACGACGACGCGAACTGGTCGACCAACAGCAACCCGCGCCCGTGTTCGGAGGAATCATCGGGCGGCGTAATCGTCGTCGGCTCTATCGGACCGGCCCGGTAGTCGGTTACCGTTACAGTGACCCCGCGGTCATCGGCCTTGACGTCGACATCGAGATCGGTACCGGCATGCACCACGCCGTTGGTGGCCAACTCGGTGGTGAGCAGAAGCGCCTCGTCCATCAGGTCAGTAAGGCCAACCTCGGCGAGCACCTCGCGCACCACGGCGCGCGCCGCGGCCGGTGACCTGTGGTTTGCGGGCAGCCGCAACTGCCTGCGTGCGCTAACAGACACCGAAGAAGTCTCTCGCATCGCCGCAAGCCACTCGCGGGGGAGGGCCGAAAACTGTCCATCAGTGTGAAGAGGACGCAATGACAGCCACCCGAGCGCTATCCGAACCCGCGCTAATGGAGTCGCTGGCCGAAGCCTTGAGCCGCATGGAAAACGGGGACTTCACCGTGCGGTTGCCCCGGGGCGAGGGCCTGGCCGGAGAGGTCGCCGACCGGTTCAACGGCGTGGCCGAGCGCTGTGACAGACGCACTCGGGAGTTGCAGTTGATCCGCCGGGTCGTGGGCCTGGAGGGCCGGCTGCTGGAGCGGCTCGACGTGGAGCACCTGGACGGCGCCTGGCGCGAGGGCGCCGAAGCCGTCAACGCCCTGGTGGACGACGTGGTGCGTCCCACCTCCGAGATCTCCCGGGTGCTGTCGGCCGTGGCCGCCGGCGACCTGACGCCGCGCGCCCAACTCGAGCTGGAGTCGCGCCCGCTGCGCGGGGAGTTCCGCTCCCAGGCCGAGACCGTCAACCAGATGGTCGAGCTGCTGGCCTCCTTTGCCGACGAGGTGACGCGCGTGGCCCGCGAGGTCGGCACCGACGGCAAGCTGGGCGGCCAGGCCGAGGTGGAGGGCGTGTCGGGCCGCTGGCGCTCCCTGACCGACTCGGTGAACACCATGGCCTCCAACCTGACCAACCAGGTGCGCGAGATCTCCGCCGTCACCAACGCCATCGCCTCGGGCGACCTGAGCCAGACCGTCAACGTCGAGGCCAAGGGCGAGGTCGCCGAGCTGGCCCGCACCATCAATTCACTGACTCACACGCTTCAGGTGTTCGCCGGCGAGGTCACCCGCGTGGCCCGCGAAGTCGGCACCGACGGCAAGCTGGGCGGCCAGGCCCAGGTCGACAACGTGTCGGGTACCTGGAAGGACCTGACCGACAACGTCAACTCGATGGCGTCCAACCTGACCGAGCAGGTCCGCGGGATCGCCACCGTCGCGCAGGCGGTGGCCTCGGGCGACCTGTCGCAGAAGATCACGGTGGACGCCCAGGGCGAGATCCTGGAGCTGAAGAACACCGTCAACACGATGGTCGACCAGCTGTCGTCGTTCGCCGACGAGGTGACGCGTGTCGCCCGCGAGGTCGGCACCGAGGGGCGGTTGGGCGGCCAGGCCCAGGTCTACGGCGTGTCCGGCACCTGGCGCGACCTCACGGAGAACGTCAACCAGCTGGCCCGCAACCTGACCGACCAGGTGCGCGGCATCGCCACCGTCACCCGCGCGGTCGCCGCCGGCGACCTGTCGCAGAAGATCACCGTCGACGCCCAGGGCGAGGTCGCGGCCCTGAAGGACACCATCAACCGGATGGTCGACCAGCTGTCCTCGCTGGCCGACGAGGTGACCCGCGTGGCCCGCGAGGTCGGCACCCAGGGCCGCCTCGGCGGCCAGGCCGACGTGCGCGGCGTGTCCGGGATCTGGAAGGACCTCGCCGACAACGTCAACCTGATGGCCTTCAACCTGACCGAGCAGGTCCGCAACATCTCGACCGTGGCGCAGGCGGTGGCCGCCGGCGACCTGTCGCAGCAGATCACGGTCGACGCCTCCGGCGAGTTCCTCGAGCTCAAGCAGGTGCTCAACACCATGGTGGAGCAGCTTTCCCGCTTCGCCGACGAGGTGACGCGCGTGGCCCGCGAGGTCGGCACCGAGGGTCAGCTGGGCGGCCAGGCCAACGTGCGCGGCGTGTCCGGCGTGTGGGAAGAGCTCACCAACAACGTGAACCAGATGGCCTCCAACCTGACCGAGCAGGTCCGCAACATCGCCACCGTGGCCACCGCGGTCGCCGAGGGCGACCTGGGCCAGAAGATCACCGTGGACGCCCAGGGCGAGATCCTCCGCCTGAAGAACACGGTGAACACCATGGTGGGCCAGCTGTCGTCGTTCGCCGACGAGGTGACGCGCGTGGCCCGCGAGGTCGGCACCGAGGGCCGCCTCGGCGGCCAGGCCAACGTCCGCGGCGTGTCCGGCACCTGGAAGGAGCTCACCGACAACGTCAACCAGATGGCGCTCAACCTGACCGACCAGGTGCGCGGGATCGCCACCGTCACCAAGGCCGTGGCCTCCGGCGACCTGTCCCAGCAGATCACGGTCGACGCCGAGGGCGAGATCCTCGAGCTCAAGACGACCGTCAACACGATGGTCGACCAGCTGTCGTCGTTCGCCGGTGAGGTCACCCGTGTCGCCCGCGAGGTCGGCACCGAGGGGCGGTTGGGCGGCCAGGCCCAGGTGGACGACGTGTCCGGAACCTGGCGGGCCCTGACCGACAACGTGAACAAGCTGGCCACCACCCTGACCAACCAGCTGCGTTCCATCGCCGAGGTCGCCAACGCCGTGGCTCGCGGCGATCTCACCCAGTCGGTCGACGTCGAGGCGGCCGGCGAGGTCGCCGAGCTGCGCGAATCCATCAACGAGATGATCGTGGCGCTGCGCGAGCAGACCACCAAGAACGCCGACCAGGACTGGCTGAACTCGAACCTGGCGCGGGTGTCGGGCCTGCTTCAGGGCCAGCGCGACCTCACCGAGGTCTGCCGCATGATCATGACCGAGGTGACGCCCCTGGTGGACGCCCAGACCGGCACGTTCTTCACCAAGGAGATGAAGGACGACGGCGTGGAGCGTTTCGTGCTGCGGGGCTCCTACGGTTACGTCCCGCCGGAGTCCGAGGTGATGTACGCGCCCGGCGAGGGACTGGTCGGCCAGGCCGCCGCCTCCCGGCGCCCGATCCGGATCTCCGACATCCCCGAGGGTTACCTGACGATCCGCTCCGGCCTCGGCGAGGCCACCCCCGCCGACCTGGTGATCATGCCGGTGCAGTTCGAGGGCCAGCAGCTGGGCGTCATCGAGTTCGCGTCCTTCCGGAAGTTCTCGCCGCTGCACCTGGCGTTCCTGGAACGCCTGGTGGCCAACATCGGCACCGCGCTCAACAACATCGTCGCCAATGGACGCACCGAGGTGCTGCTGACGGAGTCGCGCCGCCAGACCAGCGAGCTCACCCAGCTGTCCAACGAACTCCAGCGCGCCAACGACGAGCTGGAGGAGCAGGCCCGGCAGCTGGAGAACCGCAACCGGGAGATCGAGATCAAGAACCGCGACGTCGAGACCGCCCGGATCGGCCTGGAGGAGAAGGCCGAGCAGCTGGCGCAGGCGTCGCGCTACAAGAGCGAGTTCCTCGCCAACATCAGCCACGAGCTGCGCACGCCGCTCAACTCGCTGCTGCTGCTGGCCCGGCTGCTGGCGGAGAACACCGAGCAGAACCTCACCGGCAAGCAGATCGACTTCGCCCGCACCATCCACAGTGCCGGGTCCGACCTGCTGGCGCTGATCGATGACATCCTGGACCTGGCCAAGATCGAGGCGGGCCGGATGGACATCGACCCGCACGAGGTGTCGTTCTCCGAGATCTGTGATCAGGCCGAGGCGACGTTCCGTCCGCAGGCCGAGGAGAAGGGCCTGGAGTTCGACATCCACATCGAGCCGGGCCTGCCGGACGTGTTCATCACCGACTCCCAGAAGCTCCAGCAGGTGCTGCGCAACCTGTTGTCCAACGCGGTGAAGTTCACCGATTCCGGCTCGGTGAGCCTGAGCATCGCCCGCACCACCGCCGACACCCTGTTCGGCATTCCCACATTGGACAATGCCTCCGCGGTGTACGCGTTCACCGTCACCGACAGCGGTATCGGCATCTCCGACGACAAGCTGGCGATGATCTTCGAGCCCTTCCAGCAGGCCGACGGCGGCACCAGCCGCAAGTACGGCGGCACCGGGCTGGGGCTGTCGATCAGCAAGTCGCACGCGGACCTGTTGGGCGGCAGCATCAAGGTCGACACCCGCCCCGGCGAGGGCAGCGTCTTCACGATGTACCTGCCCGACACCCTGGGCGCCGTCTCCGTGGCGCCGATGGGCGACCCGGCGATGGCCACCGCCAGCGAATTCGAGACCGTGGAGTGGGACAACCCGATCGTGCGCAGCTCGGCCACGCCGGTGGCCGAGGGCGCGATCCAGAAGCTGGACGGCAAGACGGTGCTGATCGTCGACGACGACGTCCGCAACGTCTTCGCGCTCACCGCCGCCCTCGAGCTGCACGGCATCAACGTGGTGTACGCCGAAAACGGCGCCGACGGGATCGCCAAGCTCACCGAGCGCGAGGACGTCGACATCGTGTTGATGGACGCGATGATGCCCGACATGGACGGCAACGAGACCACCATGGCGATCCGGCGGATCCCTCGCTTCCTGGACCTTCCGATCCTGTTCCTGACGGCCCGCGCCATGCAGACCGACCGGGACGCCAGTTTCGAGGCGGGCGCCTCGTCCTACATCACCAAGCCGGTCGACCTGGATGAGTTGCTGGGCTTGATGGCCTACTGGGTGAGCGGGGGGGATAATGCCAGCATCGATCCATCCAGGGACGAGGAGTAAGAGTGCCAATGCCGCGGCAGGCGAAGATCTTGCTGGTGGACGACCGCCGGGAGAACCTGACCGCCCTTGAGGCGATCCTTCAGGGGCTCCCGGTGTCCACCGAGGCCGTCACCTCGGGCGAGGGCGCGCTGAAGAAGCTGCTCACCGGCGAGTTCGCGGTGATCCTGCTGGACGCCCAGATGCCGGGCATGGACGGTTTCGAGACCGCGCGCCACATCAAGCAGCGCGAGCGGACCCGGCACACCCCGATCATCTTCCTGACCGCCGCCGACCGCGACTCCCACATGGCGTTTCGGGGATACGCCGCGGGCGCGGTCGACTACATCATCAAGCCCTTCGATCCCTGGGCGCTGCGCGCCAAGGTCGGGGTGTTCGTGGATCTGTGGGACCGCAAGGAGAAGCTGAACTCCGAGGCGGTACGCACCCGGATGGCCGAGACGGAACGCGACCGGCTGCGCTCCATCGTCGCCGAGGCCAGGCGGCTGCTGCGCGAGGGCAACACCGACCGTCCACCGGAGAACGTCGCCAAGGCCCTGGAGGTTCTGGGGCAGGCCGACGCCGATTGACCCAACCGGGTTCCACTAAACAGATAAATACCCTGATTACATCGCAACCTTCACTAGGGCCAACTCGTTGCGATTGTCCGTCCGTTACCCTTGGCGTGTGACACGCCCGGATCTGGAGATTTCCGTGCGTCACGAATCGGACATCGCGGTCGTGACGTTGACCGGTGAGATTGACATCGGCACCGCCCCACGCCTGACGGCGGCGGTGGAAACGGCGCTGGAGTCGACACCGCTGCGCGTCATCCTGGACATGTCCGGGGTGACCTTTTGCGACTCTCAGGGCCTGGGCACCCTCGTGGTGCTCAATCGCGCCGCCACCCGCTCGCGCAGCGTCCTGGTGCTGTCGGACCTCACCGACTTCCTCAACCGCCTGCTGACCGTCACCGGGCTGCACTCGGCGTTCACGATCGACGCGTCGAGTACCAAGCCCGGCGACTGATCGGCCGGCCCCCTTCCGGGGCGTCAATGAGTCAACTTGCCCGTCGGTTTGACGAAGTTCTCCACGGGCATCCCCTCTAGGGCATCCACAATGGTTTTACACACCGCCCGGTGCGGCATCTCGTGGTACTTCGCGCCCGGCAGCTCTCGCTTGCGGGCGTCGGGGTCGGCGATGAAACCGGCCGACACCACGTTGGGGGTCATGCCGATGAACCACGAGGCCATGTTGCCCTGAGTGGTACCGGTCTTGCCCGCCAGCGGGCGCTTCACGATCTTCTCGCCGTCGCGGAACGTGCCGTCGTGGCACTTGCCCGCCTGGGCCTTGTCGCCTGGGGGACAACGCGCCGCGTCGGCGGCGGCCCGCGCCACCTCGGGCGACAGCACCCGGTCGCATTCGGGCTGGACGTTGACCTTGTTGCCCTTGGAGTCCTTCATGTCCAACACCGGCAACGGGTCACAGTGGACTCCGTCGTTGGCGACCGTGCCGTACGCCTCGGCCATGTCGAGCGCCGTGGTGTCGACGACGCCGAGCGTGAACGAGCCCCACAGGTGCTTGCGGACCGGGGAGTTCTCGATCTCCTGGTCGCCCTTGTTGCGCAGCTTGACGCCCAGGGAGTTCGCCATGTCCACGGCCTTCTCGGCGCCCACCTTCTGGATCAACTGGACGAAGTAGGTGTTGACCGACCGCCCGAAGCCCCCGTACATGTCCCAGGTGCCGGCCATCCAGCTCGGGTTGTCGTTGCCGGGACACCAGGCGTACTGGCCGTCGGAGTTGCGGGCCCCGCAGGAGGCTTCCGTCGGCGCGTATCCCACGCCGTAGATATGGGATCGATATCGGCCGCTGGGGTTGTCGAACTTCTTCGATAGCGGTATGCCCTCTTTCAGGGCCGCCAGCATGGTGAACATCTTGAACGTGGACCCGGCCTGGAAGCCCGCGCCGGCGCCCTTCTCGCTGCCCGACAACAGGGGGACCGTCGTGTTGGGATAGCTGCCCTTGCCCGAGCCCGCGGTGTTGGGCCCGTTCTTCGACACGTCAAGACTGAAATTTCGATTGATCGCCATGGATCTGATATGACCGGTCTTGGGGTCGAGCGTGACGTCCCCCAGCGCCCAGGAGGAGTCCTTCTTCTGCTCCTCGGCGATGTGTTTCTCCGCCTTCTCCTGGAGATCGGGCTCCAGAGACGCGTGAATCACGTAACCGCCGGTCTTCAGGTTGTTGAGCCGTTCGTCCGGTGTGGACCCGAACTTCGGGTTCTTCATCCACCAGTCCTTGAAGTAGTCGCAGAAGAACCCCCAGTCCAGCTTGTCCGAGGGCACCGCCTCGCAGTCGGAGGGCTGGCGGTGCGCGTTGAGCGTCACCGGCTTCTTCTTGGCCTTCTCCGCGGTCTTCTTCGAGATCGACTTGGTGTGCACCATGCGGTCCAGCACGTAATCGCGGCGCTTCTTGGCCTGCTTGCTCTGCTTGTCGCCCAGTGTCGGGTCGATGGTCCCCGGCGACTTCACCATCGCCGCCAGCGTCGCGGCCTCGGTGAGGTTGAGGTCCTTGGGCTCCTTGTCGAAGTACGCCTTGGACGCCGCGTACACCCCGTAGGACTGGTTGCCCAGGAACACCAGATTCAGGTAGCGGTCGAGGATCTCGGCCTTGGAGTACTTCTTCTCCACCGCCAGCGCGTAACGCATCTCGCGCAGCTTGCGCTGCGGGGTGTCCTCGGTGGCGCGCAGCACCTGTTCATTCGTTTTGGCGTTGTAGGTGAGCGCCTGGCGGACGTATTGCATGGTCAGCGTGGAGGCGCCCTGTTGCACGCCTCCGTCGCCGCGATTTGCCACGCCCGCGCGAATAACCCCAACCAGGTCTACGCCGTTGTGTTCATAGAAGCGGTTGTCTTCCGCTGCCACGATCGCGTCCCGCATCACTGGAGCGATCTCTTTGAGAGGGACGTCCTTGCGGCTCTCGTCATAGAAGGAAGTAATCAGTGAGTTCTCGTCGTCCCCGGCGTACAACCAGCTCGTCTGGGGTGCGGGCGGGTCCGCCAGGGCCTTGGGTAGACCCCCGGAGAAACCCTCGGAGCTGGCCTTCACGGTCAGCCCCGCCACCGCAAGCGTGGGAAACGCCGCGGCGGCCACCACCACCCCGGCCAGCAGCCCGCAAATCATCAGCTGCGACATGTTGGAAACGAAGCTTCGATCCCGGTTCGACAACCACTTCACCGTCTCAGACTAAGGGGATTACGCAGCGCGACCGAGTGCGAGCACGCACCGTCCCTTTGTGCAGACGCATCGAGAGCGATGAATGGTTGTCCGTCGCAGTGGGTAAACGATCAAGTCTCGCCGAGATCTTGATCATCGAGAAAAGTAGTCATATAGTTACGAAACGTGCACTGTCCGGTGTCGACCCTGTTGGGAGCGGTGTTGGCGTCGCTGTGGACGGTGCGGAGAGGGATATCAGGGGGTAGGCGAACATGACAACGACAATGGTGGCCGACTGGACATCGGCGGCGGCGTGCCGCGAGGGCGACCCGGACGCGCTGTTCGTCCAGGGAGCCGAGCAGAACGTCGCCAAGAAGGTGTGCAAAGGCTGTCCGGTGCGGATGGAGTGTCTGGCGGACGCTCTTGACAACCGTGTCGAGTTTGGAGTGTGGGGCGGCATGACGGAACGGGAACGTCGTGCCCTGCTTCGCAAACACCCTCGGGTGACCAGCTGGCGCCGGGTCTTCGAGCAGGCGCTGCAGGAAGAGGCGGAGAAGCGGCGCGGAGCGCTCACGGGGGCGTTCTAGGCGGGCGCGGTCAGGTTGACCGCAACCTTTCGCAGGTCCTCCAGGTCGTGGACATCCGTCGGGAAGGCGGGGACCCTGACCTGGGGGACCTGCGGGCATGCGGCCCCGTAGCGCGCGGCGATCCGCTCCTCGGTGGCCACCGTGGTGGTGAGCCGGGCGTGCACGCGCAGCACGTCGGCGGTGAAGGTGTCGACGCCCGCCTCGGCGAGGCCCTCGGCGGCTCCCAGGGCGCGCTGCGCGGAGATCCCGGCGGCGGACACCTGGTGGGAACGGTTGAGCACCATGCCTTCCAGCGGCATCCGCTCCTCGGTGAGGCGGCGGGTGAAGTAGATGGCCTCGCGGATCGCGTCGGGTTCGGGCGCGGCCACCACCAGGAACGCGGTCTGCGGGTCCTGCAGGGCGCGGTAGGTCGCCTCGGCACGGGTGCGGAAGCCACCGAAGGTGGAGTCCAGGGAGGCCGCGAAGGTCGCGATGTCGGTGAGCATCCGCCCGCCCAGGATCTTGTTGATCGTGCGGGTGAAGAACGACATCGAGGCCGTCATCAGCGAGAACACGCTGTGGCCGCCGCGCGACGACGCGGTGAGCAGCCGCATCATCCGGCCGTCCAGGAACCGGGCCAGCCGGGCCGGGGCGTCCAGGAAGTCGAGGGCGGAGCGCGACGGCGGGGTGTCCACCACGATGAGGTCCCAGTCGCCGCGGGCCCGCAGCTGGGCGAGCTTCTCCATGGCCATGTACTCCTGCGTGCCCGCGAAGGTGCCGCTCATGGCCTGGTAGAAGGGGTTGGAGAAGATCTCGGCGGCCTGCTCGGGCGTGGTGTGGGACAGCACCACCTCGTCGAAGGTGCGCTTCATGTCGAGCATCATCGCGTCGAGCCGGCCGCCGTCCACCTTGTCCACCCGCCGCGGGGTGTTGTCCAATTCGGCCAGTCCCAGCGACTGCGCGAGGCGGCGCGCCGGGTCGATGGTGAGCACCACCGTGTCGCGGCCGTGCTCCTCGGCGGCCCGCAGCGCCAGCGACGCCGCCGTGGTGGTCTTGCCCACGCCGCCGGAGCCGCAGCACACCACGACCCTGGTGCACGGATTGCCGATCAGCGCGTCGACGTCCAATGACGGAATCACTTGTGTCACAACGTCTCCCGCAGCCGCTCGGCCAGTGTGTTGAGTCCGGAGGCGTCCACGCCGTCGGCCAGGAGCGGCAGCTCCACCACGGGGTGGTCGAGCCGGGCCAGCTCCTCGCGCAGCCCCGCCTCCACGGCCAGTCGGCTCTGGTGGTCGCGAGCCTCGGCCAGGAGCCCTTCCACGACGGCCGCCGAGGTCGGCAGGCCCACCTTCGCCAGGTCGCGCCGCAGGCCCGCCTTGGTGACCCGGGCGCCCTCCAGCAGCGGCGGGCTCACCGCGTTGACGATCACGTTGCCCACCGGCAGCTTCAGCGCGGTCAGCTCGCCCACCGTGTCGGCGGTCTCCTGCACCGGCATCTCCTCCAGGCGGGTCACCACGTGCACCGCGGTGGCGCGGGAGTGCAGCAGCCGGGCCACCCCGTCGGAGTGGGTGCGGATCGGCCCGGCCTTGGCCAGCTTGGACGCCTCGACCGTGACGTTGAGGAACTTCGACACCCGCCCGGTGGGAGGGGCGTCCAGCACGACCGCGTCGTAGATCCGCCGCCCGTGCTCGCGCCGGGTGGCGGCCTCCTTCACCTTGCCGGTGAGCAGGATGTCCCGCAGCCCGGGGGCGATGGTGGTCGCGAAGTCGATGGCGCCGAGCTTGCGCAGCGCCTTGCCCGCCCGGCCCAGCTTGTAGAACATCGACAGATACTCGAACAGGGCGTCCTCGGCGTCCACGGCCAGCGCGAAGACCTCGCCGCCGCCCGGCGCGGTGCCGACGTGCCGCTCGGCGTAGGGGAGCGGCGCGGTGTCGAACAGCGACGCGATCGACTGGCGGCCCTCCACCTCCACCAGCAGGGTGCGGCCGCCGGGCGGGGCCAGCGCCATGGCCAGCGCGGCGGCCACCGTGGTCTTTCCGGTCCCGCCCTTGCCGGTGACGACATGGACGTGGGGAGCGGCCGGGCGCTCGGGTGCGGCATCGGGCGGCATGACCAATACCCTACGACCGCTTGGCGTCGCCGGTCTCCACCCCGCACACCCTCCACGCGTCGTCGGGGTCGCCGGTGACCAGTGCGAAGGTCCAGGTGGCGGTCTCGGCGGTGACGTTGACCGACACGTCGGCGGTCACCACGGCCGATCCGGCGGATTTTCCGGCCACCTTCAGGTGGGACCAGGAGAACTCGACCGCGCCGTTGTCCTGCTTGCCCATGGAGTCGATCTCCTGGAGGACGCCGCTCAAGTCGCCCGACAGCGTCTGGCACAGGTACGACTGCGCGTCCTTCGCGTCGTGGTCCTTCAACAGCGCGGTGAGGAAGCCGTCCACCGATTCGGCCGGGTCGTCGTCGGACGGACCGTCCCAGGAACCCGACAGCCACAGGCCGCCGAGCACCGCCGCGGCGCCGAACACCGAGGCCGCGGTGAGCACCACCGCGGAGATCAGGCCGAAGCGGGGCGGCCGTTTGGCGGGGGTCTCGGCGGCGGATTCGACGTCGTCGGCCGGGGTTTCGGCGTCGAGCTTGTCGTCTTCGATCATGGCGGGTCCTTCGGGCTGCTAACAGGAGTAACGCGGCACACCACACGGAAGTTGCGCGTTTCATACGCCTATGCTCCACTGCATGCAGAAATGGGAGTACGCGACCGTGCCGCTGTTGACGCACGCGACCAAGCAGATCCTTGACACGTGGGGCGAGGACGGCTGGGAGCTGGTGTCCGTGATTCCCGGCCCGAACCCCGAGCAGCTGGTCGCCTACCTGAAGCGTCCCAAGGAGGAAGCATGACCGACGTCCACTCCCGGCTGAAGGAACTCGGCATCACCCTGCCGGCCGTGGTCCCGCCCGTGGCGGCCTACCAGCCCGCCGTCCAAAGCGGCCCCCACGTGTACGTGTCCGGCCAGGTGCCCATGGTGGACGGCAAGCTGGCCGACACCGGTCTCGTCGGCACCGACGTCACCCCCGAGCGGGGCGCCGAGCTGGCCCGGATCTGCGCGCTCAACGGCCTGGCCGCGATCGAGGCGCTGGTCGGCCTGGACGCGGTGGTGCGGATCGTCAAGGTCACCGGCTTCGTGGCCTCCGCCCACGACTTCGGCGGCCACCCGGCCGTGATCAACGGCGCCAGCGAGGTGCTGGGCGAGATCTTCGGCGACGCCGGGGTGCACGCCCGCGCCGCGGTGGGCGTCTCCTCGCTGCCGCTGGGCTCGCCCGTCGAGGTCGAGATGATCGCCGAGGTGCGTTAGGCAACGGTTTGCCGACCGCGCCCGCCTGCTGAAAAATTCTCAGGCGCCTGTCAGTCGGTCGACGTAATCTCGCTTACGTGACCGGTGACATTGGCTCCGTGGGCAACCTCCCACGCTGGGTGAGTCTGGTCCGCGCCCCGAATCCGGGGCCGATGACGCTGGACGGCACCAACACCTGGGTGATTTCCGCGGACGGCGCCGATGGCGTGCTCGTGGTGGACCCGGGTCCCCGCATCGACGAGCACCTCGAGGCGGTGGCGCGGCATGCCCCGGTGCGCGGGGTGCTGCTCACCCACCACCATCCCGACCACGCCGAGGGCATCGAACGATTCACTGAACTGACGGGCGCGACGGTGATCAACCCGGCGCCGGGCGGCAGCCTGCGCCACGGGGACCTGGAGATCACCACCCTGGCCACCCCGGGCCACACCGCCGACTCGGTGTCGTTCCACGTCGACGCCGACGCCCCGGCCGTGTTCACCGGCGACACCGTGCTGGGCATGGGTTCCACGGCCGTGCTGTGGCCCGACGGGAACCTGGGCGACTACCTGGACAGCCTGGAGCTCCTGGAACGCCAGGGCCCGATTCCGGTGCTGCCCGGGCACGGCCCGATCCGCGACGACTGCGCCGCCGCGGCCGCCGAGTACCTGGCGCATCGCCGCCAGCGGCTCGACCAGGTGCGCGCGGCGCTGCGCGACGGGGCGTCCTCGGCCGCCGACGTGGTGTCGGTGGTGTATGCCGAGGTGGACCGGTCGCTGTGGCCCGCGGCGGAAAGCACCGTGCGGGCCCAACTGGCTTACCTTTCGTCACGTGACGGGGAACATATTCGTCCCGCCGATGGTTGGGCTGAATCGTGAGCTGTCCCTTCTGCGGCATCGCGTCCGTCGTCCCCGGCGCCCGCTATTGCCATAACTGCGGTGGCCCGCTGTCCCCGGTGGCGTCGCTTCCCGTCACCGAGCGGCGGGTCGTCACCGTGCTGTTTTGCGACCTGTCGGACTTCACCGCCTGGTCGGAGGGGCAGGACCCGGAGCGGGTCGGCGCCGTGACCGACCGGGTGCTGGCCGCGTGCGCGCAGGCCGTCACCGAGTACGGCGGCCACGTGGACAAGCTCACCGGCGACGGCCTGATGGCGGTGTTCGGCGCGCCGGTCACCCACGACGACGACGCCGAGCGCGCGGTGCGGGCCGCGCAGCGGATGCGGCGCGCCGTGCGCGCCCTGCTGAAGGCCGAGTCCGGCGGCGGCGTCCCGATGGGCCTGCGGGTGGGGCTGCGCACCGGGCTGGTGGTGGCCGGGGTGCAGGCGTCGGTGGAGTACACCGTCATCGGCGACACCGTCAACACCGCGGCCCGGCTGGCCGACGTGGCCGAGGTCGGCACCGTGTACGCCAGCGCCGAGACCATGGAGGCCACCAAACACGTGGCGTCCTGGCGGCGGCTGAATCCCTTCCGGCTGAAGGGAAAACGCGAACCCGTCCACGTCTACGAGCTGCTGGGTCTGCACGACGAGCCCGGCACCCGGGCCAGCCTCGGCGACCGGGCGCCCTTCGTGGGCCGCGAGCCGGAGATGGGCCGGGTCGCCGGCCGCCTCGACGCGGTGATCGACCGCGGCGAGCCGATCTCGCTGGTGATGACGGGCGAACCCGGCATCGGCAAGACCCGGATGTCGCTGGAGTCCGCGCGGCTGGCCACCGGGCGCGGCGCCCGGGTGCTGTCGGTGCGGGCCGCCGCCTACGGGCAGGGCTACCGGCTGGGTCCGCTGGCCGACCTGGTCCGCAAGGCCATCGGCATCTCCATCGTGGACAACCGGGAGGTGGCCGAGCGGCAGCTGCGCAAGGTCGTGGCCCGGCACGCCGCCACCGACCACGGCGATTCCTGCATCCTCAACGTCGACCTGCTCCTGGCGACCCTGGGCTACGGCCCGGCGCCGGTGATCGACAGCCGCCCCGGCTCCACGGTGTCGGCGCCCGAGGACAACGCGGTGCCGCTGGTGGCCGCCGACCTGTTCAACCTGCTGGCCCGCGACACCCCGCTGGTCCTCATCGTCGACGACCTGCACGCCGCCACCTCGCAGGGCCTCGACCTGCTGGCCTCGGCGGTGGCCGCGCTGGACGGCCCGATCCTGGTCCTCATGCTGGGCCGCCCCGGACTGGTGCGCACCGCCGGCGTCCTGACCCGGATCTCCGAGGCCGAGGCGTACACCCTGTCGCCGCTGCGCGGCGCCGACGCGGCCCGCCTGCTGTCGGCGTTCTGTGACAACGGCCTGGTGGACCCGGAGGACGAGTCGCGGCTGCTGGGCACCGCGCAGGGCAACCCGTACTACCTGGCGGAGCTGGTCACGCTGCTCACCGAGCGCGGCATGCTGTCGGAACACAATGGAGTGTGGCAGCTGGCGCCGGGCTCGCTGACCGGGCAGCTGCTGTCGGCCGACCTGGCGCGCGTCCTCACCGCCCGCATCGACGCCCTGTCGCCGGAGGCGCGGGGCCTGTTGCGCGAGGCCTCGGTGATCGGCGACGTCATCCCCGAATCCGCCCTCGACGTGCTGGACGACGGCGGCAGCCCCCGGGCGCTCGAGGAGCTGCTGGCCCGCCGCATGCTGCGCCGCCGCACCCACGGCGGCTACCGCTTCGTCACCCCGCTGATGCGCGAGGCCGCCTACGACGGGCTCGGCAAGGCCGAGCTGGCCGGTCGGCACGCCCGGCTGGCCCGCTGGAGCGCCGGCACCGACAAGCTCGACCCGGTGCGCGCCGACGAGTTCACCATCACCCACGCCTCGGCGGCGGTGGCGCTGGCCAAGGCCATGACGCTGCCGCGCACCGCCGCGGCCTGGGCCGTGGCCGACATCGGCATCGACGCGTTCGGGCGCGCCGCGCGCCGCGCCATGGACGCCGCCGAACCCGACAACGCGCTCAACCTGCTGAACCGCTCGCAGCAGCTCGGCGAGCTCTGCCGGCAGGACCTGCTGGTGCGGGCCCGCGCCCTGCTGCGGCTGGGCCGCCTCACCGAGGCCATGACCGGGCTGGCGGGTCTCGGCGCCTCGCTCGACCTGGCCCTGCCGCTGGACGCCGAGGTCACCGACACCGAGAAGACCCCCGAACCGCAGGTCGCCGCCCGCACCCTGATGCTGGCCGGGCGCGG
>NZ_DASQPW010000321.1:0-3886 GCF_035643755.1 Stackebrandtia sp.
CATGACGTCGGCGACCCGGTACAGCGCCGCCAGCTCGGCCCGGTCGTAGGACTGGTGTAGATAGTGGACGGCCGGGATGCCGACCTGTCCGAAGTCTCCGTTGATCCGCCCCACCTCGCGCTCCACACTGGACCGCAGCGCGCGGTAGTGCTCGACGCGTTCCCGGCTCGGCGTGGCGACCTGCACCATGACCGTCTCGGGCACCGCCAGGCGCCCCTCGGACAACAGCTCGCGAAACGCCTTGAAGCGGTGCTCGATGCCCTTGGTGTAGTCGAGCCGGTCGACGCCGAGGATGACGGTGCGCGGGTCGCCCAGCTCGGCGCGGATCTCCTTGGCGCGCTGGGTGACCTGCTCGGTGGCGGCCAGCACCTCGGTGGCGCCGGTGTCGATGGAGATCGGGTACGCCTCCACGTGCACCTCGCGTCCGTCGTCCACGACCACGCTGTGGCCCTTGGGTTTCAGGTCGAGCAGATGCCGGGTGAGGCGCAGGAAGTTCTGGGCCCCAAGGGGTTGCTGGAAACCCACCACGTCGGCGCCCAGCAGCCCGTGCAGGATCTCCAGGCGGCGCGGCAGCTGCATGAACAGCTCCACCGGCGGGAAGGGGATGTGGAGGAAGAAGCCGATGCGCAGATCCGGGCGCAGCCGCCGCAGCATCGCCGGAACCAGCTGGAGCTGATAGTCCTGCACCCACACCACCGCCCCGCGCCCGGCCTCGGCGGCGGCGCGCTCGGCGAAGCGCGCGTTGACCCGCTCGTAGGCGTTCCACCAGCGGCGCTTGTGGGACGGCTGCTCGACCGCGTCGTGGTACAGCGGCCACAGGGCGGCGTTGGAGAAGCCCTCGTAGTACTCGGACACCTCCTCGGCGTCCAGCGGCACCGGATGGAGGCGCATCCCGTCCAAAGTGAAGGGTTCGAGGACGGTGCTCTCGTTGCCGGCCCAGCCCACCCAGGTGCCGTGCTCGGCCTGGATCACCGGCTGCAGCGCCGTGACCAGGCCGCCGGGGCTGCGCTTCCACTGCCAGGTGCCGTCGTCGCCGAGCACCCGGTCCACGGGCAATCGGTTCGCGACGACGACAAACGCGGTGTTGGCGGATGTTCGCATCGGATTCCTCCATCGCGCAGCGGCTGTAACCAATGGTACGGCGCAGAGTTATTCGTCGTGGGAGATGAATGGGTGGGCGCCGCTGCCCGGTATACGCCGCGTCCGGCCTCGGCTGCGTATTGTGTCGACCGGTCACCGCAAGATTAGCCGCATCCGCCGCGGAGGTCCGCCGTGCGCTGGGCGCGGCGCCCTTTCACCGTCCAACAGGGACTAAGGAAATGCGACGCCCGCTACGCGCGTTGGACCCGGTGAGACCGTCCGGCGCGGACTTGCGAAGATGGTCGGCGGCAAAATTCGCAGCAATCTGATCGGACATCACCGTGGCCCAGTTCATATACACCATGGAAAAGGCGCGTCGAGCGCACGGCGACAAGGTCGTCCTCGACAATGTGACGCTGTACTTCCTGCCCGGGGCGAAGATCGGCGTGGTCGGCCCCAACGGCGCCGGCAAGTCCAGCCTCCTGCGCATCATGGCGGGGGAGGACCACGTCACCAACGGCGAGGCCACGCTGATGCCGGGCTACACCGTCGGGATGCTGGCGCAGGAGCCGCCGCTCGACGAGACCAAGACCGTGCTGGGCAACATCGAGGCCGCGGTGGCTGACACCAAGGGCAAGCTGGCCCGGTTCAACGAGATCGCCGAGCAGCTGGCCACGGACTACACCGACGAGCTGATGGCCGAGATGGGCAAGCTCCAGGAGGACCTGGACCACGCCGACGCCTGGGACCTGGACTCCAAACTGGAACAGGCCATGGACGCGCTGCGCTGCCCGCCCGGCGAGGAGGAGGTCACCCACCTGTCGGGTGGCGAGCGCCGCCGCGTGGCCCTGTGCAAGCTGCTGCTGGAGGCCCCCGACCTGCTGCTGCTGGACGAGCCCACCAACCACCTGGACGCCGAGAGCGTGCTGTGGCTCGAGCAGCACCTGGCCTCCTACCCCGGCACCGTGGTGGCCATCACCCACGACCGGTACTTCCTGGACCACGTCGCCGACTGGATCCTCGAGCTCGACCGCGGCCGCACCCACCCCTACGAGGGCAACTACTCCACCTACCTGGAGAAGAAGTCCGAGCGGCTGGCCGTGGAGGGCCGCAAGGACGCCAAGATGCAAAAGCGCCTGCGGGGCGAGCTGGAGTGGGTGCGCTCCAACGCCAAGGCCCGCCAGACCAAGTCCAAGGCCCGGCTGGGCCGCTACGAGGAGATGGCCGCCGAGGCGGAGAAGACCCGCAAGCTCGACTTCGAGGAGATCCAGATCCCGCCGGGGCCGCGCCTGGGCAATACCGTCATCGAGTCCGACCACCTCGTGAAGGGCTTCGACGGCCGCACCCTCATCAACGACCTGAGCTTCACGTTGCCGCGCAACGGCATCGTCGGCATCATCGGGCCCAATGGCGTCGGTAAGACCACGCTGTTCAAGACCATCGTGGGCCTGGAGAAGCCCGACTCGGGAAGCGTGCGGGTCGGCGAGACCGTCGATCTGTCCTACGTGGATCAGTCGCGGTCGGGCCTGGACGGCGAGAAGACCGTGTGGCAGGTGGTGTCCGACGGGCTGGACTACCTGATGGTCGGCAAGGTCGAGATGCCCTCGCGCGCCTACGTCGCCGCGTTCGGCTTCAAGGGCCCCGACCAGCAGAAGCCGGTCAAGGTGCTGTCGGGCGGGGAGCGCAACCGCCTCAACCTGGCGCTCACCCTGAAGCAGGGCGGCAACGTCCTGCTGCTGGACGAGCCCACCAACGACCTGGACGTGGAAACCCTGTCGTCGCTGGAGAACGCGCTGCTGGACTTCCCCGGCTGCGCCGTGGTCATCTCCCACGACCGGATGTTCCTGGACCGGGTCGCCACCCACATCCTGGCGTGGGAGGGCACCGACGAGGACAACCCGGCGTGGTTCTGGTTCGAGGGCAACTTCGACGCCTACGAGAAGAACAAGGTCGAGCGCCTCGGCCCGGAGGCGGCCAAGCCGCACCGGGTCACCCACCGGAAGCTGACCCGCGGCTGATGTCCCGGTTCACGTATCGGTGCCCGGTGCGCTGGAGCGACCTGGACGCGTTCGGGCACCTCAACAACGTCCGATATCTGACGCTGTACGAGGAAGCGCGCGTGGCGCTGTTCTTCAACGTGGCCAAGGAAAGCGGAATGGCCTTTGAGGAGGGTGTCGTCGTCGCCCGCCACGAGATCGACTACAAGCGCACCGTCGACTACACCGAGTCGGTGCGCGTCGAGATGTGGATCGGCGAGATCAGCAACTCGTCGTTCACCATCGAGTACGAGATGTTCGACGACGACATCCTGGTCAGCGCCGCCAAGACCGTGGCGGTGATGTACGACCTGGAGTCCAAGCGCCCCCGCCGGGTCCGGCCGGAGGAACGCGAGTACCTGGAAACCTGGCGGGGCTGAGGGGTGCGGCTCACCGACGCCCCCGCCGACGCGCGCGCCTTCCTGGCCCGCACCCGCCGCCTCGACCCTGCCGCGCTGGTGCGGCTGCGGCCCGACGGCGACGACCGGGTGCGGTGGTGGACGGTGCTGCCGTTCGGGGTGCTGGCCACGGTGAGCCTGCCCGGGCACGTCGACGCCGACGTCACGGTGCGCGCCGCCGATCTGGACGCCGCGCTGCCCGACGGGCCCCTGCCGACGCGCCACGACGAGCTGTGGCGCGGTTCCCTGCCCGGTGCGCAGGCCACCGTCCTGGAGGAGATCCCGGCCGCGGAGTTCCACCGCATCGGCACCGCCGCCGCCGAGACACTGCGGCAGGCCCGCGGCCGCGGGGTGGGGGACCGGCGGCTGCGC
>NZ_DASQPW010000322.1:0-5278 GCF_035643755.1 Stackebrandtia sp.
GTCGGCCGCCACCCGCGCCACGGCCTCGGCGGGGCCGAGACCCACCAGGCCGGACGACAGGCTCTTTTTGATCAATGTGGATGCCGCCGCGGGCGATATGGCGTCGGCGATCGCGGCGGGGTCCGCCCGCACCACCGTCCCGCCGGGCGCCACGACGCCGAGGGCGGCGGCCGCCGCGCACGCGGCGACCAGCGCGGTCAGGCGTCGCGTCGTCCACACGACACTGACTTTAGGAGGGTCAGGCGGCCCGCGCGGTGAAACGGCCGCCGATCTTGTCGAGCCTCAGCTCGGTGGCGAAGGTCTTGGACAGGTTGGACGCGGTGATCACGTCGTCGATCAGGCCGGAGGCGACCACGGCGCCGTCGGCCAGCAGCAGCGCGTGCGTGAAGCCGGGCGGGATCTCCTCCACATGGTGGGTCACCATCACCAGGGTGGGGGCGTCGGCGTCGTAGGCCAGCTCGGACAGTGTGGTGACCAGGCGTTCCCGCGCGCCCAGGTCGAGTCCGGCGGCGGGTTCGTCCAGCAGCAGGATCTCGGGGTCGGTCATGAGCGCCCGGGCGATCTGCACCCGCTTGCGCTCGCCCTCCGACAGGGTGGAGTAGCGGCGCTCGGCCAGCGCGTCGATGCCGAACTGTTCCAGCAGCCCGTGTGCCCGGATCTCGTCCATCGCCTCGTACTGTTCCCTGCCGCGCCCCAGCACGGCCCAGGCGGCGGTCACCACGGCGTCGGCCACGGTCTCGTCGAAGGGGATGGCCTCCGACAGCGCCGCGGTGGACAGCCCGATGCGGGGCCGCAGCTCGAAAACGTCCACTTTGCCGAGTCGTTCGCCGAGGATGCCCACCGTCCCGGAGGTGGGATGGCTGCGGGCGGCGACCAGATTGGACAGTGTGGTCTTTCCCGCTCCGTTGGGCCCCAACACGACCCAACGCTCGTCCAGTTCTACCTGCCAGTCGACGTGGTCCAGCAGGGTGTTCTCGCCGCGGCGCACCACGACGTCGCGGATGTCAATGACCTGATCGGTGGACTCAGACACGGGTGAATACTGTCATGGACGCGGGCGCTTGCCCGCGATGCCCCGCGGGAGGTCGCCGGCGTCACGCCGGGCGTGGCGCACCCGTTCGCGCCCCAGAATCCACAGTGCCTCGACGCCGTCGCGCCAGGTGATCTTCTTGCCGTCCTCGCGGCTGCGCGCCGAGTACGAGATCGGCACCTCGTAGGGGCGGATGCCCCGGCGCAGCAGCTTCGCGGTCACCTCGGCCTCCATGCCGAAGCCGTGCGAGCGCACCCGCAGCGAGCGGTACAGCGCCACCGGCATCACCTTGAAGCAGGTCTCCAGGTCGCCGATGTAGGAGTTGTACATGACGTTGGCGGCCAGGGTGATGCCCTTGTTGCCCATCACGTACCAAAAGGAGAAGGAGCTGTGGCTGCCGAAGGTGCGGTTGCCGTAGACCACCTGGGCCCGGCCGTCCAGCACCGGGGCCAGCAGCCGCGGAATGTCGGCGGCCTCGTATTCCAGGTCGGCGTCGAAGATGACCATGTAGTCGCCCTCGGCGGCCTTGACGCCGGTGCGAATCGCCGCGCCCTTGCCCCGGTTGCGCGGATGGGTGAACACCCGTACCCGGGCGTCGTCGATCTGCGCCAGGATGGACGCGGTGCCGTCGCGGCTGCCGTCGTTGACGACGACCAACTCCACGTCGCATGGGTAGTCGACACCCAGCACGAGTTTGAGCGCCTCGGCGAGGCGTTCTTCCTCGTTGTAGACGGGGATGAGGATCGAGAGTTTCATCGGGGTCCTCTGGAATGCAAGGGATGTTCGCGCAAGCCTAACGGGTAGGTAATCGTTTCGTTGAGTGCCCTCTCCGTCAATGATCACTCGCCATTGGGTTAAATATCTCGAATGCTGGTCATCGGCTGCGCGACCCTGACGGTCGCCTTGTTGACGGTCGCGTTGCGGCCCCGTCTCGGACGGGCCCGTTGGCGACTGGCGGTGGCGCGCGCCGCCGTGGTCACCGGCGCGGCGGCGACCGTGGCGGTGGAGGCGCTGTCGTATCTCGGGTGGTTCGACGCGGCTGGCGTCGGGGGTTTCTGGGCGGTGATGGTGGTGGCGGCGGCCGCGCTGTGCTTGCGGCGGGCCCGATTCGACCACCTTCGTGCGTCCACTGTGTTCAAGGGCGGCTGGACGCGGTGCCGCGAGCTGTGGCGGGGACTGGGCCGGTGGCAGCGGGTCGGCGCCGTGGCGGTGGCCGCGATCGTCGGCCTGGAGCTGCTGTTGGCGGCGTGGTCGGCCCCCAACAACTTCGACTCACAGACGTACCACCTGCCCAAGATCGAACACTGGGTGCAGCAGGGCTCGGTGGGCTTCTTCGCCACCAACATTCACCGCCAGGTGACGCTGGCCCCCGGTGCGGAATACCTGCTGGCCCACCTGCGGCTGGCTTCGGGTACGGACGCGTACTACAACCTGCTGCAGTGGGCGGCGGGGTTGGGCTGCGTGCTGGTGGCCACCCGGATCTGCGCGCAGCTGGGCGGCGGGCGGCGGGCCCAGCTGTTGACGGCGCTGCTGTTGGCCACCACGCCGATGCTGGTGTTGCAGGCGTCCAGCACGCAGGTGGATCTGGTGGCCGCCGCCTGGACGGGCTGTGTGGCGACGGTGGCGCTGGACGGGCTGCGGCGCCGCGCCGACGTCGCGGCGGTGCTGGTGCTGGGCGCGGGAACCGGGCTGGTGGCGATCACCAAGACCACCGGGCTGTTGGGGGTGGGCCCGATCCTGGTTCTGTGGGGGCTGGCGCAACTGCGCCTGGCGCTTCGGCGACACGACAAGCGGTTGCGCCGCGTGCTCACCCTGGCGGTGTCGACCCTGGCGATCCTGGCGCTGGCGGCGGTCGTCGTGGCGCCGTATCTGATGCGGATGCAAAGCCAGTTCGGCAATCCCCTGGGGCCGCCGCGATTGCGCGCCTCGATCCCGATGCAGACGCACGATCCCGCTTCGGTGTTGGTCAACACGCTGCGCATCGGGCAGACGGCCTTCGACACCCCGATCCCGGGCCTCACCCACGCCTCGGCGTGGGCGATCGACCAGATCGCCGCGACGCTGGGCGTCGATCCGCAGGACCCGGCGATCACCTTCGGCCACAGCACCTTCCCCGACCGGGCGTGGCCGCCCAATGAGGACAAGGTGTCGTTCCCGATCGCTGGTGTGCTGGCGCTGCTGGCGGTGGCGCTGGCCCTGGCGCGGCCCGGCTCGGTGACGTCGATCGGATCGCGCGGCCTGCGGGCGTACGCGGCGGCGGTGACGCTGTCGGTGCTGCTGTTCACCGCGACGGTGAAGTGGCAGCCCTGGGTGAATCGGCTGGTGCTGTACGCGCTGGTGCTGGCGATTCCGATCGCGGGACTGTGGCTGGACTCGTTGCTGCGCAAGGGTTCCCGCGAAGCGAGCACGCTGCGGCGCCTCGGCGCGGCGGTGGTCGCGGCGGCGCTGGCGCTGTCGGTGTGCGCCGGGTTGCTGTCGGTCGCGGCGGGCCTGCCACGCCGCGTGGTCGGCCCGCACTCCACATTGACCTCGTCGCGGATGGAGAACCGCTTCGCCTGGCGTCCCCCGTGGAGGAGCGACTACGAGTGGGCCGCGCGGGCGGTGACCGAGGCCGACGCGCACGCGGTCGGGCTGTTGCAGACCAACGACTCCTGGGAGTACCCGTGGTGGGTGCTGTTGCGGGGGCACCGGATCGAGGCCCTGCAGTCGGTGATCCCGGGCCGCCCGGCCGCCGACGCCGCCGACATGGACGCCATCGTGTGCACCATGCCGCGCCGCCAGTGCGCCCGGCACATCCCGCCGGGATGGACATTCCACTATCGACACTACGCCGGGTACGCGCTGCCGCCCGGCGAATGAGGCTTGGGGCCTGGTCGGGGAACCCCGTCTCCCGCCGCGCGCCGCCCGACGGCGCCCGGCCGCGACGGAGGTGAGTTCCCCAACGGGCCCTAGTCCTGGCCGCGGCGTTCCAGCCGGGCGCGGCGGGTGGCGCCGATGCGGCCGGGCCCCGGCTTCGGCGGCGGCGACGGCCACCCGGTGACGCCCTGATCCTCCAGGGGCGCGACCACCAGGTCGCGGAACTCCTCCAGGGCGTGGGTGTCGGGGTGCCCGGAGGTCAGCACCCGGTGCAGCACCGTCTGGGCGTCGGGGCCGGGCAGCTCGCCGAGGCCGTTGATGATCGCCTCGGGGCCGTCCATCTCCATGAGGCGCAGCGAGGACTCGGCGGTGAGCAGCTGGCGCTCCGGCGCCGTGAGGTCCTGCAGGTCGAGGGTGCCGGTCTCCACGAGGCACACGAGCGCCGTCGGCGCAAGTGACGGGTCGGAACGCATCCGCCGCAACAGCTTCGGCGCGTTCGGGTCCACATCGTACAGAAGCTCGAGGATGGCGGCGGCCCGGCTGCGCAGCGGCGTGGCGCGGGCGGCGTCCACCAGCGCCTCCACCGTGGCGTCGTGCACCGACAGCCACTTCTCCACCTCCGCGGCCTTGGAGCGGGGCGGATAGTGCTGGGTGACGACGCTGAGCATCTCGGAGGCCTCGGCGTCGGCCAGCTCCCCCACCAGCCCGGCCTCGCGGCCCTCGTCGAGCATGTGGTCGCGCAGCACGGCGGTGGCCAGGTCGTTGAGGTGTATCAGGCGCCCGGGCATGCCCAGGTCGTCGGCCAGCCGCAGGCAGGTCTGGGCGTCGAAGGGGCCCGTGGGCTCGGGCGCCCCGGCGGCCTCGATCAGGTCGTCGCTGAACATCGGGTCGGCGACGCCGACGGCCTCGGTGATCGCGCCGAGCCCCGACAGCAGGCGCCACAGGCGATCCAGGTCGCGGTGCACCAGGCGCCGGCGGTCGCGCTCGTAGTAGCCGGTGTACTGGTCCACGTCGAAGTAGGAGCCGCAGCCGTGCCGCCACACCGTCTCCTCCAGGCGCACCAGGGGCATCGGGTGGGGCAGGCTGTACAGCGAGTTGAGGACGTCGGGGACCACGTCACCGAAGATCGGCGCCAACATGGACCGGTTCTCCCCGCGCGGCGGGCGGCAGAGCTCCGGGCCGATCCGCGACACCGCCTCGAAGGCGGCGCGCCACAGCCGCAGCGGCGACCTCACCACCGCGGCCGTCCGGGCCAGCGGCGCGAGGCGGCCGGAGTGTCGGCGCAGCAGCCGCGCCTCGATCGCCCAGTGCACATACAGCGATATGCCTCGCAGGTCGGCGGTGGAGCGCGCCTTGGCGTCGGCCTCGGGCAGGCCGAGCCGGGCGGCCAGT
>NZ_DASQPW010000323.1:0-12599 GCF_035643755.1 Stackebrandtia sp.
TTCCGTCGCCCTCGGTGCTGGTGTAGACGCCGTCGACGGTGCCGTCCTCGTTGGTGTCGACCTCGACGGTGTCGGCGTTGCCGTCGCCGTCGGTGTCCAGGACCTCGGTGTCGGCCTTGCCGTCGTAGTCGGTGTCGGCGACCTCGGTGTCAACCTGTCCGTCGCCGTCGGTGTCAGCGTCGATGACGTCGACGTTGCCGTCGCCGTTGGTGTCGTAGAGAACCTCGTCGGCCTGGCCGTCACCGTCCGTGTCGGCCTCGACGGTGTCAATGTTGCCGTCGCCGTCGGAGTCGATCAGGTGCTCGTCGTACTGGCCATCGCCGTCGGAGTCGTAGTACGCGGTGCCATCGTCGTCAATAACGCCGTCGGCAGCCCCGTCGTGGTCGCTGTCGACATAGGTGCCATCGTCGGTCGCCATGGTGTCGTCGTTCACGCCGTCGCCGTCCAGGTCCACGGTGTCGTAGTGGTCGTCCTGGGTGTCGTCAGGGGTGTCGCCGTCGTAGTCGCTCATCGTTCTTTCTCCCAGTTGGTGGTGTTGTGTGCTGTACTGCCGACGACATTACGCAGTCCGCAGGGCACCTGAAATCCCCAAATAGTGCCACCGTCGGGGCAATGACCTTCGGGGGTTCGGACAGAGATTACAGCCGCCGATGGAACCGTATGCACAGGCCAGGGCCGATACTGGGGGCGTGAGCGATCATGAGGATGACACGTCGCCTGGCATCGTCGCGGCCTCGCTGGACCCGAAGCGGCTGCGGGAGGTGGGCAAAACGCCCGACTACCGCTTCTCGCTGGCCAACGAACGCACGTTCTTGGCCTGGCTTCGCACGGCGTTGGCGCTGGTCGGCGGCGGCATCGCCGTGGCCCAGTTCCTGCCGAAGCACAGCCTCCGCGAGGCCCTGGCGGCCGTGTTGATGGTGGTGGGCGCGGCCTGCGCGGTGCGGGCGGTCGTGTACTGGACGGCCTGCGAACGGGCGATGCGGCTGCGGCGCGATCTTCCCGCTTCCCGATTTCCGACGATGCTGGCGGCGCTGGTGTGCGTGGGTGCACTGGCCCTGCTGGTCGCGGTGGTGAGCGGGGCGTTTCAGCGGTGAGCGAGACCCAGCCCGAGAGGACGCGGCTCGCCTGGCGGCGTTCGGTGTTGACGGCGACCGTGGTGGCGTTGTTGTCGGTGCGATACGCCCTCCACCACGGCCCGACCCCGTGGGGCATCGCGTTGGCCAGCCTCATCGCGCTGACATGGCTGACGTTTCTCGTCGGCGTACAGCGACGGATCAGGACCATGGACGGACCGAGCCCTGGGGCGATGCGTCCGCCGTGGCCCGCCCTGGCGGGGGCGACCGTGGTGGCGATGGCGTTGCTGGCGGGGGCGACGCTGTGGTGAGTCTTTCTGGCGACGAGTGATCAGACTCCACCCATCCCGCCCGAGATCCTCACCAAGCTCGGCGTCCCCGACGCCGCCCAGGTCCGCGACAAGCTCCGTACCCTTACCCCACATAGTGGACGGCACTAGCCTCGATCGTGCACACTGCAACATGTGACGCCCCACACCCCTGAAGCAAGCCAACCGCCCCCGCCCTCGGGACCGCCCGCGTTGCGGGCGTTGCAGGGCAGCATGCGCAATCCCGTGCCCGTGATCCTGGCGGGTGTGGGCCTGGTGCTCGTGGCGGTGTCGCTCTTCATGCCGTTGGCCAAGTACTCCGACGGGAAGAACTCACCGATCCCGTTCTACTACTTCAACGGATTGCAGACGGCCTCCATCGACACGAACATCGCGCTGGATCCCGCGATACCGCTGCTGGTGCTCGTCGTGGCCGCGACCGTCGCGATGGCGTCCTCCCCGCGGTGGGTGACCTTTGGGCGGCTGGCGGCCATCGGGTGTGGCGTCGTCGTCATCGCCGCCGAGGCGAGTCGGGCGCACACCTGGAAGGTCAACCTGGTGCAGATCATGAGGGAGGCCGGGGGGACGGGCGCGGACGGCGGCCCCGATTACTCCAAGGCGCTCGAACAGGCCCGCATCAGCTACGGGGCGGGGTTGTGGCTGCTCGTCATCGGCGTCGTCGTTCTCGCCGGGTCCGTCATGTTCATTCGCGTGGCGACGCCGGTCCCCGATGCCCGCGAGATTCCGCCGCAGGGCACGGGCCCGACGCCCGTGCCGAGGCCCGTCGACGCCGACCCGATGGGCATCGCGGTGAACGACGATCCACCGTCCCTTTCGATCTATGAACCGCCGAAGGAGCAGTAAACCGTCGTACCGCTCACACTCGCCCACCGTGACAAGGCATCATGTTGCCATGACTGAACCGTCTCCCCAACACTCCGATTACACGGCGGCACAGCAGCAGCAGGCCGCCGCTTATGCCCAACAGCAGCAGGCCGCGTACGCCGCCCAGCAACAGCAGGCGGCCTATGCCCAGCAGAACTATGGCCCGACCTTCTTCGACAAGGTGAAGATCGACCCGATGACGTTCGGCCTGGCCGCGGGCGGGGCGGCGGCGCTGTTGCTGTCGGCCCTGATCCACGGTGCGGGCGACTCCAGCCTGATTCTGATGCTGCGGGTGCTGTCGCCGTGGTCGTTGGCGCCGATCTACGGGATTCTCGTGGTCACCGCCGTCGCCATCACGACGGGGGCGAAGTACCGCAATGCGTACCGCGCCATCGTGCTCGGGCTGTCGGCGCTGGAGATCGGCACCACGATGTCGATCTTCCTGACCGACACCAAGAAGGACTCGTCCATGCCCTCGGGCATCGACGGATCGACCTCGTCGGGCGGGGTCGACGCCAGCAACGCCGCGAGCGTCATCGGCATCATCCTGTACATCATCGCGATCGCGCTGTTCGTGGCCGCGACCATCACCAAGAAGGACCTGGGCGCCGCCGCCGCGGCGCCGCACGCCGCGCAGCCGACCGGGATGATCCCGACCGCGCAGCCGCAGGCCACCGGCCCGATTCAGCAGCAGTACCCGACCGAGCCGCCTACGAACTGGCAGCAGCAGCCCCCGCAGCAGTAGCGGCCAGCTCGTAGACCCGCACGTGGATGGCGCTGCGCTGCTGCAATGCGGCGCGCAGCGCCCTGTGCAGTCCGTCCTCAAGGTAGAGATTGCCCTGCCAGGACACCACGTGCGGGAACAGGTCACCGTAGAAAGTGGAGTCTTCGGCGAGCAGCTTGTCGAGGGCGAGTTCGCGCTTGGTGGTGACCAATTCGTCCAGGCGTATCGAGCGCGGCGGAACCCGCGCCCATTCCTTCAGGGTCAAACCGTGTTCGGGGTACGGACGGCCGTTGCGAACCTCTTTGAAGATCATCGATGCCCCCTCCTGGCCATGATCGTTTCCTTTACGCGTCTGGCTACATGAGGAACCAAGTATGCCCGCGCCCGTGGGGGTGCGGCCGTTCGCGGTGGGGTTAGCGGGCGCGGCGCGGGGTGATGCCCCAGGTGCCCGACCACAGGTCGCCGGGGGACAGCGTGACCACGTCGGTTCCGCTGCTCAGGGCGTTGGGAGGGCAGGACATCGGCTCGATCGCGAGGCAGCGGCGGCGCCGTTCGCCGTCCAGGGTGTCGCCCGTGTAGAGGTGCAGCCAGCCGAAGGACTCGTCGAACCAGAACGTGACGGCCTCGGTGTCGTCGGCCGAGGCGAGCTCGACGCGGGCGTTGCGGTCGTCGTCGCGTTGCAGGTCGCCGAAGGTGGTGTCCAGGACGGTGTCGCCGATGGCCGTGGCCTCGGTGAAGGTCGCGGTGGTGTCGCCCGTGGGGAGCTTGCGGTCGTCGACGACCAGCTGGGTCTTGGCGGGGACGCGCAGCTTCCACTCGGACATCGGGGAACCCGGGACGGTCAGGTACGGGTGCACGCCGAGCCCGAAGGGGCAGGCGTGGGTGCCGACGTTGCTGACGGTGTGGACGGCGCGCAATCCGTAGGGGCCCACCGACCAGCGGGTGCGCAGCACCAGCGGGTACGGGAATCCGGGCTGCGCGGGCAGGGCGCATTCCACGGTGACCGAGGAGTCGGAGACGTCCACGCCGCGCCAGCGCACCCAGCCGACCAGGCCGTGCAGCGCGGTGCGAGTGGACGGTTCGTTCAGGGCGAGCTGGTAGTCGCGCCCGTCGAAGTGGTACTGGCCGTCGGCCAGGCGGCCGGGCCACGGCGCCAGGGTGTGGCCCGCCCAGCCCGGGGCGATCTCGTCGTCGCCGTAGGAGTCGATATAGGACTTTCCGTCGACGGTGAATCCGCGCAGGCCACCGCCCACGGAGGCGATGACGGCGTCCCGTCCGGCATAACTGATCGTCCACTGTTCTCCCGACAACGACATTTGGCAATCTCCGTACATTGAGGAGTAGTAAGTTCCGCTGCGGCGGCAACGAAACAAGATCCGCGCGACCAGCACGCCTGCCACATCGGCCGCAACAGACTAAGGAAAGCTTATTGGCTCACGGCGCCAAGCGCTCGACCACCCAGCCATCATTTTCGTCGCGTTGATAACGCAAGCGATCATGCAGCCGGTCGCGGCGCCCCTGCCAGAATTCGACCGTCCGCGGCTCCACCCGGTACCCGCCCCAGTGCGGCGGGGCCGGGACCTCGTCGCCGAAGCGGCGGCCCATCGCCTCGACCTCGGCGTCCAGTTCGGCCCGCGAGCCCAGCCGCCGCGACTGCGCCGACGCCCACGCCGCCAGCTGCGAACCGCGGGGACGGGTCGCGAAGTAATCCTCGGTCTCGGCGCGCGGCACCCGCGCCGCCGCGCCGCACACCCGCACCTGGCGGTGCGCGATGTACCACCCGAACAGGAGGCTCACCTCGGGGTTGCCCGCGATCTGGCGGCCCTTGTCGGATTCGTAGTTGGTGAAGAAGGTGAAGCCGCGCTCGTCCACGGCCTTGAGCAGGACGGTGCGCTGCTGGGGGCGGCCCTGTGCGTCCACCGTGGCCAGCACCATCGCGTTGGCCTCGGTGGCCTCGCTGTCGCGGGCGGCGTCGAACCAGCCACGGAACTGGGTGATCGGGTCAGCGGCGGCGTCGGCCTCGTCCAGGGACGGGCTGGAGTAGTCGCGCCTCAGCTGGGAAAGATCATCGGATCGCGTCACCCGTCCAGACTGCCACCGCCCGAGCGCACCCGGAACGGGGCCGTAACGGTATGGCAACGATTTTCGCCTCGCCGATTCGCGCGGCCCGAACCGTTAAGTCTGGCACAGTGAACGGGGAGGGGGCGCGCCGCGGGAGGCGCCAGAAGGTGCATTTGGGTTCATTTCCTCCCAGGACGATGCGCGATTTTGCGTGGCATTGAGCCCTGCGTGCACGACCGCACGCGGCGAGGGGGCAAGATGATTGGACCAACATCCGTACCGCCGGGTAGCCCGGCGAGACAAGCGCATCCGTATCTCGAGGAGAACACCACGATGTCAGATTTCACACCGGGTTTGGAGGGCGTGGTCGCCTTCGAAACCGAGATCGCCGAACCAGATAAGCAGGGCGGGTCCCTGCGATATCGCGGCGTGGACATCGAGGACCTCATCGGCCACGTCTCCTATGGACACGTGTGGGGCCTGCTGGTGGACGGCGCCTTCGGCCCGGGTCTTCCGCCCGCCGAACCGTTCCCGGTACCGGTGCACACCGGCGACATTCGGGTGGACGTGCAGTCCGCCGTGGCGATGCTCAAGCCGTACTGGGGTCTGGGACAGCTGCTGGACATCAGCGACCAGAAGGCCCGCGAGGACCTGGCCCGGGTGTCGGTCACCGCCCTGTCCTATGTGGCGCAATCGGCCCGCGGCGTGGGGCGACCCGCGATCCCGCAAAAGGAGATCGACAAGTCCGACACGATCGTGGAGCGGTTCATGCGCCGCTGGCGCGGCGAGCCTGACCCCCGGCATGTCAAGGCAGTCGACGCGTACTTCATCTCCGCCGCCGAGCACGGCATGAACGCCTCCACCTTCACCGCGCGGGTCGTCGCCTCCACCGGCGCGGACGTCGCGGCGTGCATCTCCTCCGGGATCGGCGCACTGTCGGGCCCGCTGCACGGCGGCGCCCCGTCCCGCGTGCTTCACATGCTCGAGGAGGTGGAGCGGATCGGCGACGCCGAGACCTACGTCCGCGACCTGCTGGACCGCGGCGAGCGCCTGATGGGCTTCGGGCACCGGGTGTACCGGGCCGAGGACCCGCGGGCGCGCATGCTGCGCCGCACCGCCCGCGAGCTGGGCGCCGAGCGCTTCGAGGTCGCCGAGGCCCTGGAGAAGGCGGCGCTGGCGGAGCTCAAGGCCCGCAAGCCCGACCGCGTGCTGGCCACCAATGTGGAGTTCTGGTCGGCGGTGGTGCTGGACTTCGCCCAGGTGCCCGCCGACATGTTCACCGCGATGTTCACCTGCGCGCGGGTGGGCGGCTGGAGCGCCCACATCCTGGAGCAGAAGAAGCTCGGCCGCCTGGTGCGGCCCAGCGCCAAGTACGTCGGCCCCGGGCCCCGCAAGCCCGAGACGGTGGACGGCTGGTCCTCCGTGGCGGCGTAGCGGCGTCGAACGACTTCTCGGTGGTCTGGGCCATGGCGGCCCGGACCACCTTTTTTGCGTGACGGTTCGCGTGCGAAGATGGGGCTCCGGCAGCGCCGCCGTACCCCTTTCGTCACGTTCGCCAGATAAAGGAGATGTCGCGGTGGCCGAGATCCGCGTTCCCACAGAATTGCTGCCCGCCGACGGACGGTTCGGCAGCGGTCCCAGCAAGGTCCCGAATCGCGCCGTCGAGGCGCTGGCCTCCATCGCGCCGGAGCTCCTGGGCACGTCGCACCGCCAGGCGCGGGTGCGCGACCAGGTGGCCCGGCTGCGCGGCGGCCTGGCCGAGTTCTTCGGGCTTCCCGACGGCTACGAGGTGGTGCTGGGCAACGGCGGCACCACGGCGTTTTGGGAGGCGGCGGTCTTCGGGCTGATCCGCGACCGCGCCCAGCTGGCCAGCTTCGGCGAGTTCGGTTCCAAGTTCGCCAAGGCGGTGGCCGCGGCGCCGTTCCTGTCGGACCCGACCGTGGTGAAGGGCGAGCCCGGCTCCGCCGCGCTGCTGTCGGCGGAGAACGGCGTGGACGTCTACGGCACGCCGCACAACGAGACCTCCACGGGCGTGGCGGTTCCCGTGAAGCGGGTCGGCGGCGACGCGCTGATGCTGCACGACGCCACGTCGGCGGCCGGTGGCCTGGACTTCGACCCGGCCGACACCGACGTGTACTACCTGGCGCCGCAGAAGGGTCTGGCCTCCGACGGCGGGCTGTGGATCGCGCTGATGTCGCCCGCCGCCCTGGCGCGCGTCGAGGAGATCGCCGCGACGGGTCGTTACATCCCGGAGTTCCTCAGCCTGTCCACCGCGGTGGACAACTCCCGCAAGGAGCAGACCTACAACACCCCGGCCCTGGCCACGATCTTCCTGGCCGCCGAGCAGGTCGACGCCATGAACGCCGCGGGCGGGCTGGCTCAGGCCGCGGCGCGCTGCGCCGACAGCGCCTCTCGGCTGTACACCTGGGCGGACAAGTCGCCGTACGCCGAGCCGTTCGTCACCGACGTCGACCTTCGCTCCAATGTGGTCGCCACCATCGACTTCGGCGAGGACGTGGACGCGAAGGAGCTCGCGAAGGTGTTGCGCGCCAACGGAATCCTCGACACCGAGCCCTACCGCAAGCTGGGCCGCAACCAGCTGCGCATCGCGATGTACCCGGCCGTCGACCCGGCCGACGTCTCCGCGCTCACCGAGTCGATCGACTACGTCGTCGAGCGCCTCTAGCAGCCGCCTGCAAGCAGGCGGCTGATTGGTGGCAAGGCGGAGGAGGAGCTGGTGCTTTACGCACTCGCGACGACGACAACGCCGCCAGCGGGCAGATTGGACGCCCGCGGGTAGCGGCTAGTGATCGGTGTGGTGGGGGCCGCGCACGACGATGCCCGCGGCCTCCAGCTCGCCCTCCACGCGCAGCCGCTCCATGTCGGCGTCGGTGCCCGAGACCTGGTTGAGGTATTGGGCGACGCCGACCGTGGCGCAGGCCTGGCGCAGCAGCAGGTCGTAGCGGTCGGTGAGTTCGCCGCGGCGCTGGACCGCGGTCAGCGGGGTGTCGGTGATCTCGGCGGCGAGGGCGCGCAGCCGTTCGGCGGTCTCCTCCAGCGGGGGGTTGGCGGGATGGCCCGGGCGCAGCCGAGCGACCGTGTGGTTGGCGCGGTCGGCGGCCTCGTCGGCGTTGACGATCATCCAGGCGATCAGGCAGGGCAGGCTGGCGAGGCTCACCAGGGCCACGCCGACGATCGTGAATCTCGCAACGTCCACAGCTACCTTCCCTCAGAGACTTCTCAGCCGGTGAATTCCGACAGTAGTTCGTAGAACCCCTTGGCCGCATCGGCATTTCCGTCCACAGTCACCGAGTCGTAGGGCGCGCGACGCCACAGCCACAGCAGGACGTCGGCGGGCTCCCCCGAGACGGTGGCGACCGCGCCGTCGCCGGCCCCCTCGGTGACCTCGGCGTTCCCGTCGGGCGTCGGGCGCACCAGCCAGGACCTGCCGCCGCTGCTCACGGCGATCGGCGCGGTGAGCAGCTTGGTGACGTGGTCGGTGACGTGTTCGTGCCACTTGACGCTGGACCAGCCGAGGAAGATCGCCAGGAGCTCGTCGATGCCATCGACGGCCAGGTCGGCGTCGATCGGGCTGAGCGCCACGGCGGAGGCCTGTTCGGCGTCGACCCGGTGGATCACCGTCTCCTGTGCCATGCGGCGGATCCAGAAGCCCACGGTCTGGTCGGGGTCGTACCAGGTGTAGGCGGCGTCCGAGGGCTGTCGGGCGGTGAACTCGGCGAGCAGGTCCCCCAGCGCGTGTCGCAGTTGCGTCAGCGGCGGCGTGTCCCCGGTCTTCTCCGGCGGCCAGTTCTCGGGCTTGCCGTTGCGCATGCATTCGGTCTTGTGGTTGTACACCATCGCGACGTGTTCGAGCAGGTCAGCGTTGGTCCATTCAGGACATGAAGGTACCCCGGCGTCCAGTTTGCCGTCGGCGGCCTCGGCGAGCTTGGCGGCGTCCGAGGTCAGACACGAAGTCAGTTGGATGAAGTCCATGGGCCCAGTCTTGCAGCCGCCTGCGACACGCGGCCGGTTCCTACTCCCAAAGGTAGACAACGGACGGTCGCCGCGTCCCACCCAGTGGGCGACACGCGGTGACGCCGCCAACAATCCTCTGGCGTCCCGGACGCGAAAAAGGTTAGGATCGGTAAGCGTTTTCGCCCCTTACAACCCCAGGAGGCCGACCCGGAGCCCATGAGAAGACAGCTGGCCGACACTTTTCGTTCCCTGCGCGTTCGCAACTATCGGCTCTTCGCCGCCGGCCAGCTGACCTCGCTGCTTGGGCGCTGGATGCAGATCGTCTCCATCGACTGGCTCGTCCTGCAGCTGTCGGGGAACTCCGGCTCGGCCCTCGGATTCGTCACCGCGTTCCAGTTCCTGCCCGTGCTGCTGCTCAGCCTCACCGGTGGCAAGCTCGCCGATCGTTACAACAAGCGCCGCATGCTGCTGATCTTCAACAGCGCCTGGCTGGTGCTGTCGGCGTCCATGGCCACCCTGGTGCTGTCCGGCGCGATCCAGCTGTGGCACGTCTTCGTGTTCTCGGCGGTGCTCGGCGTGGTCAACGCGCTGGAGAACCCCGTCCGCCAGTCCTTTGTGTCCGAACTGGTCGGCACCGAGCTGCTTCCCAACGCCCTGTCGCTGTCGTCGGCGACGTTCAACAGCGCCCGCATCATCGGCCCGGCCATCGCCGGCGGCCTGATCGCGTTCTTCGGCACCGGCACCGTCATCGCCATCAACGCGGTCGGGTACCTCGCGCCCCTGGTCTGCAACATGCTGATGAACCGCGACGACCTGCTGGTCCCCCACGCGATCCCCAAGGACACCCGGATCCGCGAGGGCGTCCGCTACACCCTGCGCCGCTCCGACCTGGTGCTGCCGCTGGTCCTGATGTTCATCATCGGCGGCGTCGGCTTCAACTTCCCCATCACCCTGGCGCTGCTGGCCAAGACGGTGTTCCACACCGGACCGTCCACATTCGGCCTGCTCACCACCGCGCTGGCCTCCGGCGCCCTCGCCGGGGCCCTGTACAGCTCGAAGCGCCGCGGGCGGCCCACCGCCAACGTGGTGATCGGCACCGCGGGGGCGTTCAGCGCCCTGGAGACCCTGGTGGGGGTCGCGCCGTCGTTCATCACCGCGTCCCTGGTGCTGATCCCCTGTGGATTCGCGATGAGCTTCCTGGGACAGGCCGCCAACCAGCGCATCCAGCTCGGCGTCGACGCCGACCACCGGGGACGCGTCATGGCGCTGTACGTCATGGTGTTCCTGGGTTCCACCCCGATCTTCGCCCCGCTGATCGGCTGGCTGTCGGAGCACGCCGGCCCGCGCTCGGGCCTGTGGCTCGGCGGCCTGGTCGGCGTGGTCACCGCGGCGGCCGCCTTCGCGGTGCGCTGCCGCCAGCGCGACGTCCGCATCAGCGTGACGATCCGCCCGCGCCCCAGGCTGATCCTCACCGAGGGCGCGGTGGAACGCGCCGCCTAATCCTCGGCCCAGCGGCGCCGGGCGAAGACCCAGCCCGCGGCACCCAGCAGGATCAGCGCGCAACCGATCCAGATCAGCGGCGTCAGGGCCAGACCCGTCACCGGCAGCCCGCTCGGGCGCGGGCCGGGTTCGGAGTGGTCGGCGGGCTTCGGGTGGTGGCCCGACGGTTTCGAAGCGCTCGGGCTCGGCGTGGCGCTCGAGATGTCGATGTCGCTGAAGCAGCCCGGTTCGTCGGCGTTTTGGCAGGTGGCGCGGGTGGAATCGGCGATGACGTCGTTGTTGAGCTTGCCGTCGCCCGACAGCGGGTCGTTGACGCGCACCTTGTAGGTGACCGTGGCCGACTGGCCGACGTCGAGATCGCCGGTCCACTCCACCTTCGGTTCCTTGTAGGTCACCGTGCCCGTGGTCGCCGTCGGCGCCCCGTCGGTGGTCGCGTCGTCCAGCACGTCGGACAGGTCGTCGCTGAAGTGGGCGCCGGGGGAGGCGACGCGGCCGACGTTCTTGGCGGTGACGGTGTAGGTCACCGTGTCGCCCGGCCTCACCCTGGTGGGGCTGGCCTTCTTGGTGACCTTGAGGTCCGGGGCGGGCACCGCCAGCGCGAGCTCCTGCACCACATAGGTGTCGCCGCTGGTCTTCAGCGTCAGGTCCGCCGAGGTCGCGCCGGCGGGGATCACGCTCTCGGGGACGTCGACCTGCTTGGCGTCCACGTCGAGGTTGTTGGCGTAATTGGGCGACTGTGGACCGTCGGAGGCGCTGATGAAGAAGTTGTTGGTGGCGCCGGTGTGCGGCTCGGCCAGGTTGGTGCCGTTGACGGCGAAGCGGTCGCCCGCGGTGGCGCGGTCGCCCTCGTAGCCGGTGACGCTGGCGCGCACCGGGTCGTCGCCGATCCGGTAGAAGCCGCTGACCTTCGTGGTCAGTTCGGGGTCGCGGGAGCGCTGCACCACGTGGCCGCCGTACACGTACACCTCGTGCTTGTCCATGTCGGAGGCGACCTTCGCCTCCGGGTACGCGTACACCACCACCAGCGACCAGCCGCCGACGCAGCCCAGTCCGTCGGGCGCCCAGACGTTGCCGACCTTCACGGTGGTGTCGCCGGTCGCCGAGGCGAGCTGCTTGGTGACCTCGGCCTCGGCGGTGTAGTAGTGCGGACCGTTGAGGTCCGTCTCGTCCGAGTAGATCCGCGGCGACACCGACGCGGCGCCGTTGCCCGCGTCCACCAGCACCGGGGTGCTTCCGGGGTCGCCCGACGGCGTCGTGACGTCACCCTTCTGCGTGATGTCGCAACGGTTCAGGACCGAACCGCTGGGCCCCTTATAGGTGCCGTCGTTGCCGCCCCAGAACAGCCGCGCGTAGTCGACCTTCGCTCCACTGGGGATCGGCACGGTGGCCGAGCTCGAGTTGAACGCGCCGCTCATGGACGCGAAGTTCTCGCCGCGCATCGCGAACTCGTTGTTGGTGGACGTTCCCTGGCCCTGCTGGGTCGCGGCGCACTTGGCGGCCACGTCGGCCGGGGTCGCCGGGCAGCCCTGCACCGTGTTGCCGACCGTCTCGAAGTCGCCGTACAGCGACTTGTGGTAACGGATCTCGAACGGCTTGACGATCACGGCGTGCGCCGGCGGGGCGGCGCCGACCGCGGCCACCATGGTCGCCGCGCACGCGACCGCGATCGAAGACACCAGGGAACGGACGGGACGCATGGCGATACAACCTCAATTGGACGGCAAGGATTCGTCCGCAGGCTATCGGCGCGAACCGTCCAAATCGCTCATTTGTGACGGCGATTCGCGGCGCGTGACCCCTTTAGGGTGCGCTGGAGCGCGGGGCGGCGTCGCTGCCGAACAGGACGTCCTCCCAGGCGGGAAGCCGGTTGCGCGGCTTGGAGGCCGCGGCCACCGCCAGCGGCGACTCCTCGTTGTCGTCGTCGGTGTCGGCGGCGATGTCGGCACGCCGCGGCCGCAGCACCGCCAGCGATGGCACCGCGGGGGTGTCCTTCACCTCGGCGGGTTCCGAACCGGGCAGGCCCAGCACCCCGGACGGGCGCTCGCCGCGGGCCGGGTCGCCCAGCGGGCGCTC
>NZ_DASQPW010000324.1:0-4622 GCF_035643755.1 Stackebrandtia sp.
AGGTCCCACAGCCGGGCGGCGGCCAGCAGGGCGCCCGCGGCGTCCGCGCTGCCACCGGCCAGCCCACCGGCCACCGGGATGCTCTTGTCGATGCGCACCGTCACCTCGGGCTTGATGCCGGACTCCAGTCCGAGCAGGCGCACCGCGCGCACCGCCAGGTTGGAGTCGTCCAGCGGGACCAGCCCGGCGCCGGTCCCCTCCACCTCCACGTGGATGCCTTGGCGCTCATCGCGTTCCACCGTCACCTCGTCATACAGCGAGATCGCCTGGTACACAGTGGTCAGATCGTGGTATCCGTCGGCGCGGCGCGGGCCCACGCCCAGATGCAGATTGATCTTCGCGGGAACCCGCACCCTCACCGCGTCGGATTCGGACTCGTAGGCAAGCGCCTCACTCAATTTGGGCTCTTTCGTTGTCGTGTGATGCGGGCGAACGCGGTGACGTCCAGCGCCTCCCCGCGGGTGCGCGGGTCGATCCCGCACTCCCGCAGGATCGCCTCGGCCCGGTCCGCGCCGCCGGCCCACCCGGACAGCGCGATGCGCAGGGTCTTGCGGCGCTGAGCGAACGCCGCGTCCACCGTGGAAAATACCGCCTCGACGTCGCCGTCGGGCGGTTCGTGGCGTGCGAACGCCACCAGACCCGAATCGACGTGCGGCACCGGCCAGAACACCCCGCGCGGCACCGCACCGGCACGACGGGAGTCGGCGTACCAGGCGAGCTTGACGCTGGGGACCCCGTAGATCTTGGAGCCGGGCTTGGCGGTGAGCCGATCGGCCACTTCGGACTGCACCATCACCAGGCCGCGGCGCAGACTCGGCAGGCGCCTCAACAGGGTCAGCACCACCGGCACCGCGACGTTATAGGGCAGGTTCGCCACCAGGGCGGTGGGAGCCGGGTCGAAGTCGCCCGCGTCGACGCGCAGCGCGTCGGCGTGGTGCACCCGGAGCTTGGACGCCTCGTCCGGCGCGAAGGCCTCCACAGTGGGCGTCAGCGCGTGGGCCAGCCTGCCGTCCACCTCCACGGCGTGCAGGCCCGCGCACAACGGCAGTAGGGCCAGGGTCAGTGAACCCAACCCCGGCCCTACCTCGATGACCACGTCATCGTCGTTCAGTCCGGCCGCCGCCGCGATCCGGCGCACGGTATTGGCGTCGACGACGAAGTTCTGTCCCAGATTCTTCGACGGACGCACCTCGAGTGCGGCGGCTATTCGGCGGACATCGCCCGCGCCCAGCAATTCGGTCACGGGATCATGATGGCCTACCGCCCCTGCGTCACTTCCCGGACGCGGCGCGCTTCGCCTTCATCTGCTCGATCATTTCCTTCATCCGCTCGGGGCCCCGGTTGTTGAACTCCTCGGTGCTGTTGACGTGCGGGAAGGGCTCGTCCGGTACCGGGACGCCGAGCGCCTCGCACAGCGGCTGCCAGCCCTCGGGCGCCGACCACTCCAGCAGCCGGTCGGCGGGGGCGTTGGCGCGGACGTAGTCGATGTAGCGGTCGTAGGCCGCCACGCAGTCGTCCTTGCTGGTCTGGTCGACGTCGGCGCCGAACACCTTGTTCCACAGCTTGGGCACGAACTGGTCGAAGTCCTTCGGGAAGAACTCGGCGACCTCCGGCGGCATGTTCGCCGCGCGCTCGCGCACCTTCAGCACGGTGTCGGTCATGCTGCGGTACCAGGCGGCGCCGTCGGTGCGCTTGGACAGCAGGATCACCGCGTCGGGGAAGGCCTCGGCGTGCTCCTCCCAGAACACGGAGGCGGGCCAGTCCACGGCGGCGGCGTAGCCGTCGAAGAACTCGGTCCAGTCCGGCGAGTTGCCCTCGGCCGCGGCGATCCACTGCGGGATGTGCTGATGATTCTCGAAGATGACCCGCATGTGGTAGCAGTCACCGTCGAGGATCTTGGGGAGTGCGGTGTAGAGGGACATGGTGGCGGTGCGCGGCAGTCCCGCGCCAACTACTTTCAGCATGCGGCAACGGTAGCCCCGATTTTCTCAATATGTCAACGACTGCTGAATTCCTGAGAGGACGCTGAGACGGACGCGAGTTCACTTGATCCGCAAACGTTTCGTGTGGTCAGACACGCGCGGTCGGCGAGGATCCCGTTCCCGTCCGGCGATCGATGTCGGCGACGAGCCCCGCGCCGACGCGCCGACGTGGACAAAAAGCGATGAGAGATTCACGCCACACTCCCCACTCACGCATTAGTGTCCACGGCGTGAGTGATGAATCGGGAGTGGCGCTGAAGTCGGCCACCGGACGCGGCATCGTGCTGGCGGCGGTCTGCGGCTCCAGCCTCGCGTTCCTTGACGGCACCGTGGTCAACGTCGCCCTGCCCCACATCGGCGACACCTTCGACTCCAACATGGACAGTCTTCAGTGGGTCGTCAACGGCTACACCCTGATGCTCGCGGCCCTGGTGCTCACCGCCGGCGCGCTCGGCGATCACTACGGGCGCCGCAAGGTCTTCATCATCGGCGTGGTCTGGTTCGGCCTGGCCTCGGCGCTGTGCGGCATGGCGCCCAACGTCACCACCCTGCTCACCGCCCGGGTCCTCCAGGGCATCGGCGCCGGACTGCTCACCCCCGGCTCCCTGGCGATCATCCAGTCCACCATCCGCAAGCAGGATCGGGCCCGCGCCATCGGCGCCTGGTCCGGCCTGGGCGGCGTGTTCACCGCCGCCGGCCCCTTCATCGGCGGCTGGCTGGTGGACGGCCCCGGCTGGCCGTGGGTCTTCTACATCAACATCCCCGTCGTGGTGCTGTGCCTGGTGGCGACCCTGAAGTTCGTCCCCGAAAGCCGCGACCCCGCCGCCAACGGCCGCTTCGACCTGGTGGGCAGCGGCCTGGGCATGATCGGCCTGGGCGGCATCACCTTCGCGCTCGTGCAATCGGGCGCCCGCGCCGCCTCGCTGACCGCCGCGGTCATCGGCGTGGCCGCGTTCGTCGCGTTCGTCGTGGTGGAACGCCGCCGCCGCGCCCCCATGCTGCCGCCGGCCATGTTCGCCAACCGCCAGTTCTCCGCCATCAACGCCGTCACCTTCGGCATCTACGCGGGACTCAGCGGCGTGCTGTTCTTCCTCGTCATGCAGCTCCAGGTGGTCTCGCACTACTCCGCGTTCGCCGCCGGCATCACCATGCTGCCCTTCACGATCCTCATGCTCCTGTTCTCCTCCCGCGCGGGCGCCGTCGCCGAAAGACTCGGCCCCCGCCTCCCCCTCACCCTCGGCCCGGCCCTGTCCGCCGTCGGCGTCCTCCTGCTGCTCACGGTCGGCCCCCACGCCCCGTACCTCACCCACGTGCTGCCCGGCGTCCTCATCATCGGCATCGGCATGACCATCACGGTCGCGCCCCTGACGGCCGGCGTCCTGGCCGCCGCCGACTCCTCCCACGCCGGGGTCGCCAGCGGCATCAACAACGCGGTCGCCCGCGCGGCCTCGCTGCTGGCGGTGGCGGCGCTCCCCCTGGCGGCCGGGATAACGGGACGGGCCTATCAGGACCCCGCGGCCTTCGACTCCGGCTTCCGCATAGCCGTCTTCATCTGCGCCGCTCTCTTCGCCGCCTCCGCCCTCACCTCCGTCCTCCTGGTCCGCAACCCCGCCAAGACCGCACCCGAACCCACCCAACCAGCCTGCCGCACCCAATGCGCCGTCGGCGCCCCCCAACTCGACCCCGGCCTCGAACCCGCCCCCGCCACCAACCAGTGACCGCGATACCCGATCGCCCCCGCCCCACCCGGCAGGTAGGATGCTCCAGTCGCGGGCCCTTAGCTCAATTGGCAGAGCTGCGGACTTTTAATCCGTAGGTTCCGGGTTCGAGCCCCGGGGGGCCCACCATAAGCCCAGATAGATTGTTGTAGACAGTGGAACACCGGGCCGGTACAGCTGCAATTTACGGCTACGGTGTCGCGCTTTTGGAGTTCCCCGCCCAGACGTTTTGATAGGGGGCGCTGGAAACGAGCTAGGGCGCAACTAGTTGACACTCCACCTCAAAAAACTGGGCGACGATGATCCATTCGGTCGATACATACGGCATCTTGAATTCTTGTAGAACGGCGCGCGTCCCTGGGAACCTCACGGCTCATAGGAATCGGAGGGAGTCCGAGTGACCCGTATCGACCACATCGATGACCCGCTGGCGCCCCCTCCCAACAGCCTTGTGCCCTCCGCTGTCGCCTTCATCGAAAACCAACACCAACAGGTGGTCCTCATCCAGCGATCAGACAACGGCGACTGGGCTCTTCCCGGTGGTGCTCACGACCTTGGTGAACGTATCGCCGACACGGCGATACGCGAAGCCAAAGAAGAGACTGGACTCGACATCACGATCACTGGTCTGATCGGCACCTACACCAACCCCAACCATCTCGTCGAATACACCAGTGATGGTGAGGTCCGACAACAGTTCGCCCTTTGCTTCCGCGCTGTCCTCACTGGAGGCACCCTCACCACAAGTCCTGAGTCGACAAAGGTGGGATGGTTCAGCCAGCACGAGCTAGACAGGCTCGCGATCAACCGTGGCATGCGGCGCCGTATCGAGCACGGGTTCGAGCACCGCACCGAACCCTATCTTGAGTAACGCCACGTACCAGGTCATCTGTTCACGCCTGCGATCGCGACAAGAGCAACT
>NZ_DASQPW010000325.1:0-6858 GCF_035643755.1 Stackebrandtia sp.
CGGCGCAACGCGCCTCCCGGGCGCTCGACCCGCGGCGCGGCGGCCGCGCCGCGTCCCCGGCACCGCCGGGCCCGATGCCGTCGGGCCTCGACGACCACGCGGACGCCCTGGAATGGCTCGACACCGAGCATCAGGCGCTGCTGGCGGTGATGCGCCACGCCGTGGCCAACGGACGGGACGCCACGACCTCGGCGCTGGTGTGGGCCCTGGAGCCGTACTTCGAGCGCCGTGGACTGTGGAGCGACCGCGCCGCCGCCCACCGGCTCGCCGCCGAGGCGGCCGGTCGGCTCGGCGACACCGACGCGCGCGCCCACTCCCACCGCAACCTGGCCCGCTCGCTTGTCCAAATGGGACGCGTGGAGGAGGCGCGGGCGCAGTTCGACATCGCGATGGGGCTGTTCGTCGAGCGCGACGACGCCCGCGGCCGGGCCGACGTCCACCGCGGCGTGGGCTGGCTGTTGTCGTCCCTGGGCGACTACCGCGCCGGCATCGACCACGCCCGCCGGGCCCTGGATCTCTACCGGGAGGCCGGCGACCGGCTGCGGCAGGCCCAGGCCCTCAACGCCATCGGCTGGCGGCACGCCCAACTGGGGGAGTACGGCCCGGCGCTGGACCACTGCCGGCGGGGCCTCGACCTGTTCATCGACGTGGCCGCCGAATTCGGGCACGGCGACTTCCAGGGCGAGGCCGAGACCTGGGACAGCCTCGGCTACATCCACCACAGGCGCGGCGACCACGACGCGGCGCTGTCGTGTTTCGACAGCGCGATACACCTGTTGTCCGCCAACGGAGAGCGCTACTTCCTCAGCGAGGTCCTCACCCGCGCCGGAGAGGTGCACCGCGACCTGGGCGCGTTCGACCCGGCCGCGCGCGACTGGCGCCGCGCGCTGGCGATCCTGGATTCGCTCGGCCACGCCAACGCCGCGGGCGTGCGCGCCAAACTGTCCGAACTGGACCAGATGTGAAGACGCCGGTGGGGTCGTCGCGATGACGACCCCACCGGCGCTGCCCCGCCCCTGGGGATCTATTCGTAGGAAATCGCGTTCAACACGTTGAGCCGGTTGGCGCGGTACGCCGGGATCAACGCGGCGAAGAAGCCGATCACCAGCGAGGCGATCACGTAGAACACCATCGTGCCCCACGGCATCGCCAGCACGTCGACGAAGTCGCCCTTGAGCGCCTGCTGTACCGCGACACCGAGACCGGCACCGACCCCGAGACCCAGCAGAGCGCCGAACATCGAGATCACAATGGACTCAACCGTGACCATGCGCGTCACCTGGCCCCTGGTCAAACCGGTGGCCCGCAACAGACCCAGCTCGCGGGTGCGTTCCCGGATCGACAGCGTCAGGGTGTTGATGACGCCGATGATCGCGATCAGCATCGCCATGCCCAGCAGGACCTGCACCGCGATGAGCATGATGTCGAACTGCTTGGTCATCTGGTCCACCAGCACGCTCAGGTCCGACACGCTCACCAGCGGGTTGTCCTTCAGCAGGTCGTCCAGCTTGTGGGTCACGGTCTTCTTGTTCGCGCCGGCGTCCAGCTTGATGTACGCCGTGGTGGGTTGGTCGACGGCGAAGTACTTGGCGTTGTCGACGCTCACTATGTACGGCGCGGTCATCCCGCTGTTCTTCACGATGCCCGACACCGTGAGTTCCTTGGACTGCTTCGACTTCGGGAACTTCACCTTCAGCGTGTCGCCCACCGTGACGTGCTGGCGTTTCGCGGCGTCCTTGCTGACGATGATGTCGTCGGTGCCGAGGCTGGAGGTGTTGCCCTTGTCATGCCCCATGGCCGTCATGTGAACCAGGTCCTTGACCTGGTCGGTGGCGTCGACCATGGTGCCCTCGCGGCCCACCGTGGTGGAGGTGTCCGCGTAGGTGGAGACCATCGTCTTGACGCCGTCGATGTCGGCGGCCTTGGTCGCCACGGTCTTGTCGAAGGTCGGCGGCGTCGGTCCGGTCTGGACGCCGCTGATCAACAGGTCCACCTGCGACTGCTTGTTCAGGTACTTGGTGACACTGGCCTCCGCCGAGGAGAACAGCACACCCACCGCCGTCACCAGCGCGATCCCGATCATCAGCGCGGTCGCGGTGATCGCGGTGCGCCGCGGGTTGCGGGCCGAGTTGCGGCGGCCCAGCTTGCCCGGCAGCGACCACGAGAACAGCGCGCCGATCGCCGACACGAGCGGTCGGGCCACGAACGGCGTGAAGATTGTGGCGCCCAGGAACAACAGGATGATCCCGCCGAACACCGCCAGCAGCGTGTCGTTGGACGTGGCGCTGCCGAACTGCTTGGTCAGCGCGGCCGTCAACAGCCCGCCGCCGCCCAGAAGCAGCACACCGCCGATGATCCCGAACCAGCGCACCGGCCGCTCGGTGTTGGCGGCGTCGCGCAGCGCGGCGATCGGCGGAATCCGACCGGCCCGACGCGCCGGCAGGATCGCCGCGAACATCGTGATGCCCACGCCGATGACCAGCGCGGCGATGAACGCCGTGGTCGGCACGTTCAGGGTGGTCCGCATGTTCCCGAACAACCCGGCCGCGGCCGAGGTGCCGCCGTAGCCCAGCCCGACGCCCAGCGCCAGTCCGATCACCGCGGAGATGAATCCCACGATGAACGCCTCCAGCATCACCGAGCGGGTGACCTGACCGCGTCCGGCGCCGATGGCTCGGAACAGGGCCAGCTCCCGGGTGCGCTGGGCGACGATGATCGAGAACGTGTTGATGATGAGGAAGACGCTGACCAGCAAGGCGATGGCGCCGAAGCCCAGCAGCAGGTAGTTGAAGAACTTGATGACCACCTGGAGTCCGCCGGCGGCCTCGTCGGCGAGCTTCTTGCCCGTCTTGACGTCGTACTTGTCGTCGACGATCCCGGCGATCTGCTTCTTCAGCTCGGTCTGCGAGACCTTTCCGTCGCCGCGGACACTGATGTCGGTGTAGGCGTCCTTACCGTCCAAAAGCAACTTCTGTGCCTCGGACGTGGTGAAGGAGACGGACTTCTCCCCGCCCAGGGACTTGCGGTCCCCGGTGTATCCGAAGATCCCGACGACCTTGAACTTCTGCGGTTTCGGGTCCCCGACGATGACCTTGACGGTGTCGCCGACCTTGTAACCCAGGTCGTCGGACATCGCGGCGTTGATGGCGATCTCGTTGCCGTGCTTGGGGCCGGCGCCGTCGCGCAGTTGCATCGGGCTTTGGACACCGGACCAGTTGGAACCGATGGTGGGGGCGCCGGTGGGCGGCAGCACCTTGCCGTGCTTGTCCAGCACCTGGACGCCACCGTTGGCGTTGGTGATGTCGCCGGTCACCTTGGTGACGTGGTCGGCGTCCTTCACCGTGTCGACGAGCGAGGCGGGAACGGGCTTCGGGCTTCCGTTGTCGTCCGAACCGGCGGACACCTGGACGTCGACGTTTTGGTACGCGGTGGCGAACATCGACCGGATCGAGTCGCCCAGCGAGGCGTTGAGAACCAACGTCCCGGTGATGAACGCGACCCCCAGGATCACCGCGATGCCCGACAACAGCAGCCGGGTCTTCCGCGACAACAGGGATTTGAGTGCGGCACGCAGCATTTTTACCGCTCGCCTCCGGACTGCGCCGCCACGATCTCCTCGAAGCGCTTCAGCTCATCGAGGACCCGGTCGGCGGTGGGCTCGAACATCTCGTCCACCACCTGGCCGTCGGCCAGGAACAGCACGCGGTCGGCGTAGGACGCCGCGACGGGGTCGTGGGTGACCATGACGATGGTCTGTCCGAACTGGTCGACCGAGGCGCGCAGGAACTTCAGCACATCGGTGCCCGAACGCGAGTCGAGGTTTCCGGTGGGCTCGTCGGCGAAGACGACATCCGGGCGCTGCACCAGGGCCCGGGCGCACGCCACCCGCTGCTGCTGTCCACCGGACAATTGCGACGGACGGTGCTTGAGCCGGTCCCGCAGGTCGACGGTGTCGATGACCTGGTCGAACCACGTGGTGTCGGGCTTGCGCTTGCCAATGGACAGTGGCAAGAGGATGTTCTCCTCGGCCGTCAGGGTGGGCAGCAGGTTGAACTGCTGGAAGATGAACCCGACCTTGTGGCGACGCAGCTTGGTCAGCCCGCGGTCGGAAAGACCGGTGACCTTGGTGTCGCCGATGTGGACCTCGCCGCGATCGGTGTAGTCCAGACCGGCCAGGCAGTGCATGAGGGTCGACTTGCCCGAGCCCGAGGGGCCCATGATGGCGGTGAACCGCCCGGCGCTGAACTCGGCGGTGACGCCGCGAAGCGCCAACACCTGTGCCTCCCCGGTGCCGTACACCTTCCAGACGTTGTCCGCTCGCGCGGCTACGGCCGTGGTGGTGGTTGAAGCGGTCACGATGTGGTCCTCCCAAGGAATAGCGTGACTTCACTTTATGGATGTCCAACACGCTATGCCGTGGTTACCCCGAAACCGTCCTGCGTGGGCACGATTTGCGGATCCACCTTTCGCCCGGTCTTCGGGGGGCCGGGGGTCGGTGGAACGACCCCGATCGGCAGACGGGCGTACTACTCAGGTAGGAGACCCGGCCGCGACGATCGTCAACGGCTGGGTTTGACCAGGCCGGTCTCGTAGGCCAGCACCACCGCCTGCACCCGGTCGCGCAGCCCCAGCTTGGTGAGGACGTGGCCGACGTGGGTCTTGACGGTCGTCTCGCTGACGGTGAGCTCCCTGGCGATCTCGGCGTTGGACAGGCCCTTGGCGACCAAACCCAGGACCTCCCGCTCCCGCTCGGTGAGCACGTCGAGGCTCGCCGGGGTGGCACCGTCGGGTTCGGGGAGCCGGTCGACGAACTTCTCCAGCAGGCGCCGCAGGATCCGCGGGGCCACCACCGCCTCGCCCGAGGCCACCGAGCGGATCGCGCTGATCAGGTCCTCGGCGGGCACGTCCTTGGCGAGGAAGCCCGCGGCGCCGGCGCGCAGCGCGCCCACCACGTACTCGTCCAGGTCGAAGGTGGTGAGGATCAGCACCCGCACCGGCAGCTTGGCGTCCACGATCGACTTGGTGGCGGCCACCCCGTCCAGCCGGGGCATCCGGATGTCCATCAGCACCACGTCGGGCAGCAGGCGGCGGGCCAGATCGACGGCCTCGGCGCCGTCCCCGGCCTCGGCCACGATGTCGATGTCGTCCTCGGCACCCAGCACCATGCGGAAACCGGTGCGAAGCAGGGGCTGGTCGTCGACGAGCAACACCTTGATGGGTCGCTGCGGTGAATCGGTGTTCACGAAGTTCCTCCCGCCTCGACCGCTGTCCCCGAGGCATCGATGGGTATGTGCGCGTGAATCCGGAAGCCGCCGCCCGGGCGGGGGCCGGTGCGCAGGCTGCCACCGTACAGGGCGACGCGTTCCCGCATGCCGACCAGGCCGTGTCCCACCCGCCCCGAACCCGTGGTCACCGAGGCGGGACCCACGCCGGTGTCGGAGACCTCCAAGTCCAGGGCGTCGGGCGTGAACTCCAGGCGGACGCCGGAGCGCGCCGGCCCGGCGTGCTTGAGGGTGTTGGTGAGTCCCTCCTGGATGATCCGAAAGACGGTCAACGCGACGCCCTGGTCCAGCGGGAACGGCTCGCCGTCGATGATGAGCCGCACCGGCAGGCCCGCGTCGCGCATCTGCTTGACCAGGGTGTGGATCGCGTCCAGGCCGGGCTGCGGGGTGAGCTCCTTGTCGTCGGCCTCCTTCTCCTCGTCGCTGCGCAACACCTCCAGCAGCCGCCGCATCTCGCGCAACGTCGTGCGGCCGGTGGCTTCGATGGTGGCCAGGGCATCGGTGGCCTTGTCGGGATCGGTGCGCAGTGTGCGGCGGGCACCGGCCGCCATCACGTTCATCACCGACAGGTGGTGGGCCACGACGTCGTGCAGCTCGCGGGCGATGCGGCGGCGCTCGTCGTTGACGGCCTGGATGATCCCGGCGGCGTGGTTCTCCTCGGCGACGCGGGCGCGATCCTGCAACTCGGCGACCTTGGCGCGTCGATGGTGGACGGCTCGTCCGACGGCGAAGGTGATGCCCGCCAGCACATAGTTGAACAGCAACAAGGTGGCGGGATTGGTGCCCTGCGTCGCCGTGGTGTTGGAACCCACGATGGACAGCGACGCCGCGATCCACAACACCGCGGTGCCGATGGCGGCCGGACGGAACGGCCGGGCCGCCGCGATCGTGTAAGCGACCACCACAATGGAGTACCCGCCGCCCCACCAGGCGCGCTCGTCCAGGGGCGACACGCACAACAACGTGACCAGAATCCCGGTGGCCCACCACAACCGCACGCGTCTGATCGCCACCGGGGCGACGCCCGCCACCACCCACAGCCAGGTCACCGGGTCGGTGTACGGGGCCTTGCCGATGAACAACGCCGGCAGGGTCACGACGAACACCAGCAGGGCCAACAGGCCGTCGGCCGCGAGCGGCCGCCGCTGGAACCATTGGTGCACGGGGCCACCCCGAGCGAGCATGGCGAGACGCGGTGCGGAAGTCACGCCCGTACGTTAACCTCCCCGACGCCCGGACTCCTCCACACGCTGGCGGATCTTCGCATCCTTCTCAAGGAGCATCCGCCCGACTACGCAAGGCCCGCCCGGCGCAAAGCCTCGGCCATGGCGCCCTGCGGCGCGCTCGGCTTGCCGCCGCGCTGCCCGCCCCGGTTGTCGCGCTTGCGGCGCCCGTCGCCGCCGCCGCGCCCGCCCGAATCCCGCTTGCCGTCGTTCGGCGTGGACTTGGCGTTGCCCTTGGCGGGCTCGTCGTCCAGCCGCATGGTCAGGGAGATGCGCTTGCGCGGCTCGTCGACCTCGACCACCCGCACCTTGACGATGTCGCCCGGCTTGGCCACGTCGCGCGGATCGGACAC